>JAEXPG010000539.1 GCA_023447015.1 Verrucomicrobiota bacterium | reverse complement strand
GCCGCCCAACGCTAATCGGGGTGCGGCCTTGTGGTGGGGGGGGGCCGGGGGCGCCGGGGCCGGCCCCCGGGTCGAACCGGGACCAACCGCTCCGCCCTGTGCTCGTTAGTGCGTTCCCGCCGTGGCGACCGGCTGGACATGGATCAATTGTGCGAGTTCGGCGCTGATGGCCAATTTCGTGCCGCAAACCTCGCACATCACCGTATGGCGCCCCGAGATCTTCTTCACACGCGCCGCCTCGCAGAAACCCAGCTCCCGCAAACGGTGGTTGATGGCGTCCTTGCCCCCGAGCCTGAAAATCTCCGCCTGCACCCCGGGTGCGAGCAGGCACAGAGGCAGGGTCTTGGGACAATCAACAGGCGGGTTGGTCGACATGATGGTGCTGTCTATCGGCGAACTGAGACTCGTTCTCAAACTAATTCTGCGTTCTCTTTCCTCTCTCCAGCCTCCGGCATGCCAAGCCCCGCGGCGTTTCTCCTGAAAATCCCCGCCGTTTGCGGGAAACCCGACTCGGCCTATTTTCACCTAGGAGGTTAATTATGAAGATGTTCCGACATGGAATTTTCCCCGCGGCTTCCGTCGTATTCGCCGTCTTCAGCGCCGCCACCGCGTTCGCCGGTGATCCGGCCATCGAACCGCCCGGCAACAGTCGCAACGATCAGCCGCTCGACCCCAACGCCCAGGAAATGCGCGGCATGGCGCCGGCGCTCAAGGACCGTGGCCAGATTCTCAATGCCTCCGGCTTTGATCGCCCGCAGGGACTCACCCTCGACGAAGAGCGACTCCTGCAAGTGCAGACGGAGTTGGCGATCTCCGAACACACGATCGCATTCCTGCAAGACCGGCTGGCCACCTCCGTGCGCGCCGGTGAGCAGGTCCTCCTGCGCAAGAAGCTCGTCGAAGCAGAAGCGCTTCACCGGCGCCTCGAAGAAGACCTGAGAAAACAGGAAGCGACGGTCGAACAGTGCGCCCGGTCCGGCGCGGTCGATTGACCACACGCACCCGCCCCGGAACCAAAGGCCCCATCACGCCGGGCCCGCGGGGGCGCAGCCCGGGACCGAGACGCGAGCGAACTGGGCGGCGGGGCCACCGAGCCCGGTCCTGCGCCCTTAGCCCGCGTACACCTCGGGAACCGCCGCGAGCGCCACCAGTGGCTCAAGCATCTCCCTCATCCGACCGACCACGGCCACATCGGTGAAGGAGCCGAGTTCGGCATACACCAGCGCGTCGCCCTCGAGCTTGATGTTCGCGCCCATGGCTCGGGCCGACCAACTCTGCAGCAAGGCCGCGCGGATCTCGGGCAACAAGGCCGCCCGCAGATACTCCACCGCGTTGGTCTTCACCACGAAGCGTCCGTCGAACACCGGATCGCCAACCTGCACATCCTGCCCGCCAAACAAAACGCCGAGCGCGCTCAGGGCATTCTGCGCGCCGAGCTGCAAGGCGAGGCCGTGCGGATTTGCGCACGACACCGCCAACGCCTGCCAAGTCTGGCGTTGTTTGCCCGCCCCGGTCGTGAACGTATGGAGCCGCACCGTGCGTCCCCGGTGCCGACCCGTCGCCGTCGGCACCTGCGGGAAGAAACCAAGCGCCGGAGGCATCTCGTGAACCTGCAAGCCGAGCACACGCGCCAGCTCCACGATGTTCGCCCGGGCTCGTTTCGCCTGCCAGCGACTCAGCACAGACGAACCAACTACGACCACCACCAGAATAGAGACGAAAAACACCAACGGCGTGATGTCCTGCATGCGCCCCAATGCAGCGCTACCCATGGACCTCGTCAATGCGGGGCGCCTCGAGTAGCAGCACGTTTCCGCGTACCCGTGCTGCGGCCCTCGACCATTTTCCCGTTTGCACACGCCGGGCACCGGGCAAGCTTCCCGGCCGTGAACCTCTCCGGTCGCTCGCTCTTCTTCGGCTCCTTCTCGCTCGTGCTCGCCGGTCTGCTCGCCGGCCTCTGGCTCTCGCGCACGCCCGTGGTCGCCGCCACCCTCGTCGCCCCGCTGGAAAAACCCGCCGCCGCGCCGGAGTCGCGCCCGGTCGCCCCGCGCGCCGACCTCGGTGAAGGCGAAAAGCGCAATATCCGCCTCTTCGAGGATGCCTCGCCGTCAGTCGTCTACATCACCACCGTCGCCCTCCAGACCGATTTCTTCAGCCGCGACGTCGGGCAGATCCCCCTCGGCACGGGCTCGGGCTTCATCTGGGACGACTCCGGCCACATCATCACAAACTTCCACGTGCTCCAGAATGCGGATGCGGCGCGCGTCACCCTCGCCGACCGCACCACCTGGGAGGCGAAGCTCATCGGCGTCGCCCCCGAGAAGGACCTCGCCGTCCTGAAGATCGACGCCCCCCGCGAGAAGCTCCGCCCCATCCCGCTCGGCGCCTCGCATGACCTGCGCGTCGGCCAGTCGGTCTTCGCCATCGGTAATCCCTTCGGCCTCGATCAGACCCTCACCACGGGAATCATCAGCGCCCTCGGCCGCGAGATCGCGGGCGCCGATGGCACGCCCATCCGCGACGTCATCCAGACGGATGCCGCCATCAATCCCGGCAACTCCGGCGGCCCGCTGCTCGACTCCGCCGGCCGGCTGATCGCCGTCAACGCCGCCATCCGCAGCCCCTCCGGCGCCTCCGCCGGTATCGGCTTTGCCATTCCAGTCGACGCCGTGAACTGGGTCGTGCCCGAGCTCATCGCCTTCGGCAAGGTCCGCCGCCCCTCCATCGACCTCGATGTCGCCAACCCCTACCTTGCCCAGCGTCTCGGCATCGAGGAAGGCCTCCTGGTCCTCGATGTCGCCCCCGGCGGCGCCGCCGCCAAGGCGGGGCTGCAACCGACCAAGCGCACCCGCCGCGGCGAGATCATCCTTGGCGACATCATCGTCGCACTCGACGGCCAGCCGATCCGCATTCCCGGCGACCTGCGTCTCGCCCTCGAGCGTAAGAAACCCGGCGAAACGATCCAGGTCACCGTCGTCCGCAACCGGCGCGAGCTCACCGTCCCGCTCACCTTGGCGGCACCGAAATAGGCGCACCGACTCCCGCATTGCCACCAGAGCGGTTTTCCCCACGTTCGATCCCATGACCGCCCCAACGCCCGCCACGCCCACGGTGTGCGCCCACGTTGTGCTCGATCTTTCCGCCGCCACCGCCGGCGCCGCCATCGAGCAACTGGCAGCCGGCTTCGTCTCCGTACCCGGAACTCCGGCACCGCGGGCCTTGGCTGCGTTGGCACTCCAACGCGAGGCCCAAGCCGCCACCTTCCTCGGCCACGCCACCGCCCTGCCACATGCGCGTATCGCCGCGGCACCGCAGCTGATGGTCGCCTTCGGCCGCGCATTCCGCCCGATCCCGTGGACGCGCGACGGCGACGCGGTCGATTTCGTTTTCCTCGGCGTGGTGCCGGCCGAGCAGCCGCGCCACTACCTCGAGTTCATGCGGTTGCTCGCCCGCGCGCTCTCCGACCCGCAGCGGGCGGCAGCCCTGCGCACCGCTCCCGACGAACCCGCGGTGCGCGCCTGGCTGGCCGAGCACCTGCAGCTGCGATGAAGGAACCGCTGCGCGAGCTGAGCGGCGACGCCCTGCATGAGATGCGCCGCCTGCGGCGCCTCCTTCTTGGCCTGAGGCTCTGGTCGTGGCTGCGCCCCAGTGGTCGGCAGGCGGTGCTGTGGTGGGCGTTCGCCGCCGGCCTGCTCGGCTCATTCGGCACCGTGGCCTTCCGCCTCGCGGGTGAAGCGCTCCAGTCGATTTTCCTCGGTCACAGCCACGGCATCGTGGAGGCGTTCCGCACGCTGGAATGGTGGCAACGGCTGCTGATTCCCACCGCGGGTGGCGTGGTCGCCGGGCTCATCCTGCTCTTCGTCACCCGACTACACGGCCGCAAGACGACCGACTACATGGAAGC
The DNA here is from genome assembly GCA_023447015.1 of Verrucomicrobiota bacterium. Lineage (GTDB taxonomy): Bacteria > Verrucomicrobiota > Verrucomicrobiia > Opitutales > Opitutaceae > CAJCBL01. The sequence continues at coordinate 10,589 of JAEXPG010000539.1, read as the reverse complement.
GGTGGTCGTGGGCGACGGCCATGTGCCGGTGCGCCCCAGCGTCCTGCGTTCGCTCTCCGCGCTGTTCTCCATCTCCTCGGGCGAGGCGATCGGCCGGGAGGGCCCGCTGGTCCAACTCGCCGCAGTCGCCGCCTCGCTGCTCGGGCGCCTGCGGCGGATGGCGCCGGCGCGGCTTCGCCTCATCGTCGCCTGCGGCGCTGCGGCGGGCATCGCCGCCGCCTACAACGCCCCGCTCGGCGGCGCGCTTTTCGTCGCCGAGATCGTCCTCGGCTCGATCGCGATGGAGACGCTCGGACCGCTCCTGATCTCCTCGGTCGTGGCCGTGCTGGTCAACCGCACCATCTTCAGCGACGAGCCGCTCTACGCCGTGGGCAAAGTCGCCGGGCCGACCTTCGGCGCGATGCCGTTCTATATCCTCCTCGGGCTCCTCTGCGGCTTGGGCGCGCATCTGTGGATGCGCCTGCTCCGCCGGTCCAGCCGACTGTTCGAGCTCACGCACCTGCCGCTCGCCCTCCGCCTGCCACTGGGCGGTGTGATCGTCGGGGCGCTCTCGGTCTGGCATCCCGAGGCAGTGGGCAACGGCATGTCGGTCATCCGCGAGCTGCTGCAGGAACACAACTACACGATCCTGTTCATCCTCTCCGTGGCGCTGGTAAAGGTCGTGGCCACCGCCGCCGCCTTCGGCTCCGGCGCGGTGGGCGGCGTGTTGACCCCCCCGCTGTTCGTCGGTGCGGTTGTCGGCCCGCTGATGGTCGCCGCGGCTGCGCTGGTGCCCGGGCTGCCCACGCTCGACCCCACCGGCTTCACGCTGGCCGGCATGGGCGGTTTCCTCGCCGCCGCCGCCAACGCCCCGATCACCGCCATCCTGATGATCTTCGAGATGTCGCTCGACCACCACATCGTGCTGCCCCTCATGGTCACCACCGTCGTCGCGCTCTTCACCGCGCGACGCCTCGGCGGCGAAAGCATCTACCGCGAGAGCCTCCAATCCGGCGGCCCCTCGCTCTTCGACGGCGAACTCAAGGAGCTCAACGTCGCCCAGTTCATGCGACGCGAGTTCCTCCGGATCCGCCCGGCCGCGCGCTTCAGCGAGCTCGCCGCCATGCTGCTCAAGGCCCGCCGCGCCCACGTGGTCGTCACCGACACCGGCACCGATCTGCGCGGCGTGATCCAGCTGGCCGACGTCGAACCCTACCTGCGCGACCCCGACGTCGCCGAGACCGTGCTGGCGATCGATGTCGCCCACGAGAACGTGCCGGTGCTCGACGCCACAACCTCGTTGCCGCAGGCGCTCGAGGTCTTCGCCCATCACGCCTACGACACCCTGCCCGTGGCCGAGATGGGCGACGGCCAGCCCCGCCTTGTCGGCGTGCTCGACCGCGAGGATCTCTACCTCGCCGTCTCCGAGATCACCCGCCGCTCGCGGGCCCGCGCCGTCTGAGCGACGCTCACGCCGCCGGCACCTCGGGCGCGAGCCGCTTCTGCCGCACCGCGAGGAAGAACGCCGTGCCGCCGCCGACCAGGTAGAGGTAGAACGTCAACAACCGCCACAGCAGCACCACCGCGCCGACAAGCGCCACCGGCACGAACGCCGGCAGAATCAGCGCCGCCAGCACCTCCACTGCGCCGCCGCCACCGGGCACGACGACGAGCATCGAGAGCATGAACAGCAGCCCCTGCGCGAGAAACAGCGGCACCGGGTTCACCGGCGCATGCACCGCCCACAGGATCAGCGGGAGCAAGCTGTAACGGCAGGTCCATTGCACACTCGCCAGCAGGAAGTTCAACACCAGCGCGCTCTTCCGCCGACCCCAGAGCAACGCCAGCGCCTCGCGCATCCGGCGCAGCGTGCGCGAAGCCGCCCGCCGCAAGAACCGGTGCCGCGCCGGGAGCCGTTTGCTCCGGCCGAAGTGCGTCGCCCCCGCCAGCCGTTCCACCAGCCGGTGGAACCACGCGCTCCGCAGCAGCACCACCAGCAGGGCCACGCCGACCGCCGCGGCCGCGAGGCCCGGCAAAACAACCCGGCTGTCGACCCGCTCCAGCACCTTGGCGAAGAGCGCGTCGTGCAGCAGGATCCAAGCGGCGAACGGCGCGAGCAACGCGAAGAAGATCACGTCGATCGCCGCGTCCGACGCCAGCATCGAGCCGCCGTGCGCCACCGGCACCCCCGCGCGTTTCAGCAACGTCAGCCGGATCACCGCGCCACCGATGCCCGCCGGCGTCGCCGCGACGCCGAACTCCTGCGACATCGAGGCCTGGAGCGCGGTGCGGTAGCGCAGCGGGTGGCCGAGCGCGCGGCAGAACAGCCACACGCGGGCGCCGTTGCAGGCCCATGCGGTGAAGATCAGCCCCATCAGCAGCGGCACCCACCACGGATTGAAGTCGCGCAGGTGCGCCCAGGTGTCGGGCCGCACCGTGAAGCAAAACACGACCGCATTCGCCACGCCGGCCAGCGCCACGCCCTGCAGCACCCAGCGCAGCATCCGCTTCGGATCGATGTGGACGGGCGGCTTCATGCGACGTGGACACTTCTCCGCAACGTCCGGGACACGCCGAAGCACGTAGGACCGGTCTTCGACCGGTTGCACTTCGCCCGAGCCGAAGCCACTGGCGGTGTCCGCCGCGTCCGGTCGGAGACCGGACCGACTCGCGGCTGCCTCACGCCCCACCTCCCAGCGACGGCGTGCCTTCCGGGAGCAGATCCCGATAACACGCCGCCACCCGGCCGCGCAGGTTCCGCGCGACCGCCGCGCGCACCGAGGCCTCGATCGATGGATACGCGAAGTCCACCGGATGCACCGCCACGCGCAGCACCGGCGCGCCGCGCTTGAGCGCGCCCCACAGCCGCACCCACCCGCGCGAACAGAGCCGCCGCCACGCCGCACGCACGCTCCACACGAGCACCGGGGCGGGGATGGTACGGACCGGTCCGGTGTAGGAGCCTGCCAGTGGGCGATCCGAGCCTGGTGCGTCCGGTCGGAGACCGGACCTACGGGTCTGGCCGGACGGCGAGTAGGACAGATCTCCGACCGGTCCCTCCGAATCCGTTCCGCCAGCCCCGGCTAACGGCTGCAGCAACTCCACCTTTCCCCACCGTGTGGTGTAGTGAAACCCTAGTTTCGTGAGCGCCGCGCGGGCGGCGTCGCTGAGCAGCCACGCCGGCGCCGTGAAACCCCACACCGGCACGCCGCACCCGTCGCGCACGATGCGCAGGCCCTCGCGCAGGCGGCGCTCCGCCTCGGCTGCGTCGATCTGGTAGAACTCGCCCTCGCCCGCGGTGTAGTGCTTCCCCATCGCGCGCTGCACGGCGTTGCCGGTCACGGCCTCGGCGCGGTGCAGGTAGGCGTGCAGGTTGATCTCGTGCCCCTCGGCGGCGCGGTCGCGCAGCCACGCCGCGAACCCGCGGTCCTCGTCGCACGGCGCGGCGCCATGCCAGCGCGGCACGACCAGCAACGTAGTGCGCGTCACGCCAAGCTCGCGCATGAGCGCCAGAAACCGCTCGCACTGCGGCCGCGACCCGGGATGCAGATCGTGGAAGGAAACAACGAGTTGTCGGGTGACGGACATCGGGGTTGGACCAGCCTCACACCCGTCCGGTGTTCGGGTCGTACTTGGCGAAGTCCATGAAGACGGTGGCGAGATAGACCGGCTCGCTGGTGAGGTGGTCCCACTTCGAGATGCGGCGGCGGTCCAGGAACTGGAAGCCGTAGCGTTCGAACATGCGCGGGGTGCGCGTGTCGTCGCGCACCTGCATCTGCCCGAACACGCCGCGCACGTCGCCGCGCGCCGCGAGCGCCTTCACGAACGGGAAGATCAGGATACGCGTGGCCTGGCCGTTGCGGTAGGCCGGCAGGAGGTTGATGTGGAAATGCGCCATGCCCTTGGGCGCGGGCGGCGTCTCCTTGCCGGCGCGGGTGAAGATCCACCAGAGGAACTTCAGACTCGCGCGGTTGTAGCGGAACGTCGCGATGCGCCACAGGCCCTTCGGCACGATCACGAACGCGAGCAGCAGGGCGCCGATCCACGCGTTGTAGCGATAGCGCCGGCACGCGAGCAGGTAGCCCACGATCTCGCCGGTCTGGTCGTCCTCGGCGATGAGCGCGTGGTCGTGCTCCCAATCGGTGTAGTAGCGCGTGAGGTAGTCGGCAAAGACGTCGCGGTCGCAGAAGACCGGATCGATCGGGTTGCCCATGCAGCCGGTGTCGGCGCAGATGCGGCGGACGGCCGCGCGATCGGCAGGCGTGTACGGGCGAACTCGGCAGGAGGGCATCGGAGGAAGGCTGAAAGCGAAAACCGGAGATCGGAATGCGGGTACGCCGTGGCGGGTTGCCGCCAATCATTCCTCGCCGGACGCCTCTTCTTTGTCGAGGCGACGAACGAGAGCCTCGAATTTCCGGTGGAGCTCTTTCTTCCCATCGCGGGCAGCAGTCACTGCAACTGCAACCACACCCAGGGATCCGATGATCACACTTCCGAATCCTCCTGGAACGAGGATCCCGTTTGCCAAAAGTTCGAAGTAACCAAGGCCAAAGCCGATTCCCATCGCATAGGTTCCCCAATAGTCGAAGAACGCTTCGGCAGGATTCCGGATGATTCGCCGATCCTTCACGGCGACGAACGTTTTCTGGGCGTTGTTGGGCATAGATTCTTTTCTGTTCGGGCGTATTCGCACTACCTTGCCACGGCTGGATTGCTCACCCGCGCGGACGCGGGCTGAGGCACCGCACTACGGCGGCGGTTCTCGTCGATGAGCCGCTGGTAGAGCGCGAAGATCTTCTCGAACGTCCGGTCGATCGAGAAGCGGTCGGCCAACCCGTGATGCCGCGCCACGCGTTCGGCGGAGGAGACGAACGGGCGGCACAACGCGCCGTCGAGCGCGGCGGCGAGCGCCTCGGGCGTGCCGGCGGTGGCGAGCAACGGGGCCTGCTCGCACGAGAGGCTTTCTTCCAGACCACCGCCGCGCACGGCGAGCACGGGCGTGCCGCAGGCCTGGGCCTCGAGCGAGACGATGCCGAAGGTCTCCCATCGGCCGGCATGCACGAAGAGATCCGCGGCGCTGTAGAGATCGGCGAGGCGCTCGGCGGACTCGCAGTACGGAAGCCAGGTGAGGTTCGGCCGGCGGTTGGCCTCGAGGTGCACCCAGTCGTCGAGTTCGCCGTCGCCCACGAGGGCGAGATGCACCGGCGGCGACTCGGGCGAGAGACGGTCGAGCGCGCCGATGAGGTTCTTGATGCCCTTCTCGCGCGCGAGCCGGCCGACGAAGAGCAGCAGCCGCGCCTCGGGCGGCACGCCGAACTCGGCCCGCACCCGGTCGCGGGAGTCGCGGGGGCGGAAGAGCGCGGTGTCCGTGCCGAGCGGGATGTGCTCGATGCGCCGGATGCCGCCGCGGCGCAGCGTGTCCACAAGATGGGAACTGGCGACGATGGTGGCGTCCATCCGGTTGTAGAGCCGCCGGATGTAGCGGCGAATGGGCGCGGAGAGAGCGCGGGCGATGAGCGTGCCCGAGAAACGCACGATCGTGCGGTCAAGCGCGCGGGGGAAATCGGAGTGGTAGAACGCGACGACCGGGATGCCGAGCTGGCGACCGGCCTCGAGCCCGATCCAGGCGGTGCGGTACGGGTCGCCGATCTCGATGAGGTCGGGTTTCTCGCGGCGCACCGCCTCGAGGATGCGCTGTTTGTTGAGCAGCATCCGGTAGCTCTTCGAGCCCGGCAGGCGCATCGATTCGATCTCGTACACGGCGTGGCCGGGGCCGGCGGTCACGTGGTTGCGGTACGAGGGGATGATCAGGACATGCCGGCAACCCGGGCGCGCCTCGAGCCGGAGGCGTTTGTCGTGCAGGTAGCGTTTCACGCCTCCGCCGAGCGGGCTGTGGAACTGGGCGATGTCGCAGATCGTCATGAAGGCACCGAAAGCGCCGCAGGTTGGGCCGCACGTCGCGGTGGCACAACCCCTTATCTGGGGAGGGGCGGCGCTGGGTGCGGGAGACTGACAACGGCCGATCAGCGCGAGAACCGCGCCGCTACCCGGTGGGCGAGGCCCGAGGCGCGGCGGACCGAGCGCATTCGCCTCCGGCGAAAAAAAGGGCGAGCCCGCGGAGGGCTCGCCCGGAGAAGTACGGCGGAATCGAGGCTCAGTTGCCGGCGATCTCCTGCAGGTAGGCCATCAACGGTTTGGCCTCTTCCTGCGGGGCGACCCAATCGGCGAAGAGCAACTCCGGCATCGTGCGTAGGGTTTGGTTGAAGACGCGATTACTGCTGTTGTCGGCCGAGAGCCAGCCGGTCTTCACCTTGGCGCCGGCGAAGAGACCGCTGTTCTTCTGATAGACGAAGACCGGGGCCTTGATGATCTGGGTCGACTCCTGCACATCGGCGGAGCGCGGGCCGGCGACGGCGGCGGCATCGGCGCCGAAATTGAAGCGGGCCCGATAGAGCAGGCGCGCGCCCACCTCGTCGTTGATCACGTAGACGGTGTTCACCGACTTCGCCCCAAGCTGGAGACCGAAGCTGGCCTCGCCGGCATCGAGGAACGTCGGGATGCTCCACCGGCCGTCGGCCCGCTTGACCAAGGCCACGCCGTAACCGCCCTTGGCGCCGAAGATGAGGCCGGCCTGGAACTCGTTGACGATGACGATGGCCTTGGCGTTGCGCAGCACCTCCGCCGGGATGGCGGTGGCGGGTTTGGCCTGGAACTCGCGCAGGATCGCTTCACAGCTCTCGATCTGGGTGACGAGGCCCTTGCGGTCCTTTTCGGCGAGGGCGAACGGGACGGCCACGAGGGCGACAACGAGGGTGACGAGGGAGCGCAGATGCATGGTGCTTTGATTCGGTGAACGGTGTCCGGTTCCGAGGAACCGGTGCGCGGGAGTTACCGGAAAACCGGTCCGCGTGCAAGCCCCGGGGCCGGCGGCGGGCGAGCCGGGCACACGGCGGAGGTTTCGGGGCCGGTGTTCCGTGTTGCCCGCCGACGCGACGACCGCTCGGCTCGGGGGATGGACTCCGCCGTCACCCTCGACCGTCGCACCCGCCTGCGCGGCGGCGCGATGCTCGCCGTGTCGTTTGCCTGCAATGTGGCGGTGCTGTTCCTGCCATTCATGGAGCTGCGCAAGGCGCTGGGCACAGAGCCGTACTCGCTGATCCGCTCCGTGCGGATGATGTGGTCCACTGGCCTATATGTGCTCGCGGTGCTGGTGGTAGGCTTCTCCGTGGTGTTTCCCTTTGCCAAACTGGCGGTACTGGCCGCCCTCTGCGTCCGCGGTCGCCTCGGCCCGCGTGGGCAGGTGGCGCTGGGGTGGGTCGAACGGCTCGGCAAATGGTCGATGCTCGACGTGTTCCTCGTGTGCCTGATCCTCGCGCTCACCTCGGGGCAGCTGATGGTCGGCGCCAAGCCGCTGGCCGGCATCCCGCTTTTCGTGGCGGCGATCATGCTCAGCATCGCCACCGGGATGATGCTCTCGGCCAAGCTCGAAACGGAACCGGCGCCCGCTCCGCAGCTCGGCGGGTGGTGGCTCGCCGCCGCGTGGCTCTCGCTGATCGGGACGCTGGCGCTGCCGTTTCTCCAGATCCACGACTGGCTGCTCGCCGACCGCTCCTACAGCATCGCGTCGTTGAGTTTCACGCTCCTGCGCGAAGGCGCGTGGGTGGCGGGCGGTATCGCCGCGTTGTTCCTCGTGATCGCGCCCCTCGGAATGTGGACGGCGGCGACCCGGCTGTGGCTCGACGAACGGCGTGGCAAACCCGCGGCCCGGGCGCGGCGGCACCTCGCGTTCTGGCGTCGCTGGAGCATGCTCGACGTCTTCGGCCTCGCCCTCGCGGTCTTCCTCGTCGAGGGCAAACAGCTCATGCGCACGGAGGTGCGGTGGGGGGCGCTGTTCCTTGTAGCCATGGTCGCCGTACGCTGGGGACTGGAGGCGGCGCTCGGGCGGCGGACGGAGGAAACCGGCGCGGAACGTTAGGAATCGGCGGCCGGCCGCCCCGCACCGATCACTGCAGGGAGGTGCAGAAGCGCCCGAACCGCGGGCGCAGCCAATGGTCGAGATCACCCGAGACGAACACGGCCTCGGCACGACCCACGATCCGCTCCACCGGCATGAAGCCGAAGTAACGGGAGTCGCGGCTGTTGTCGCGGTTGTCGCCAAGCACCAGGCATTGGCCGTCCGGCACGACCACCGGGCCGAAGCTGCGTCGCGCCGGACGCTGCGGCTGGACCATCATGGCGTGCGTGGTGCCGCCAAGCGCCTCCGTGGCGAAGAACGCCGCCGCGCGCTCCGCGGGGGCAAGATACCGCACTCCGGCGGCATCCAGAGGAAGGGGCGCATAGTCGGCCGGTCGGCCGTTGAGCAGCAGCAACTCGTCCCGCAGTTCGACCGTGTCGCCGCCAAGCGCCACGACCCGCTTCACGAGGCGCGTGCCGTCCGCCGGATCGAAACAGACAACGATGTCGCCCTGTTCCGGCGCCGCCCACGAGGCGAGCCGGAGCCGCGTGAACGGCACCTTCAAGTCGTAGGCGAGTTTGTTCACCACGACCACATCACCCTCGAGAATCGTGGGCTTCATCGAGCCGCTCGGGACATAGTTGATGTCGGCCAAGGCGGATTTCGCGGCGAGGATCGACAGCACCGGCAGTGCGAGCGGGCGGACCCACTCGCGCCAGAGCCAACGGGCAAAGCGCCCCATGGAGGCGATGGAGGCCATTCTCATGCAGCGAACCAGACTGCCATCAGCACCGTGCGGCAACGACAGGCTGGATGAGCGGATCAGGGAACAGGACGGCCGGAGTGATGCTGCGCCAGTCGTCCGTACCGTCGGCCTGCTACCCGCGAGGCGAGGACCAGCCGGCGCTTGCACCGCCGGAACGCCGCGACGAAGGTGGCCGCAACTTGCCGCCGCCCACGAACACCGCCACGAAGCTCGACCCGCGCGATCCCACCTGGAATCCCGCGCGCTGGCTGCCGACCACCCGTGACGAACTCGACGCGCGCGGCTGGGACGAGGTCGACGTGATCCTCGTGACCGGCGACGCCTACGTGGACCACCCGTCGTTCGGCGCCGCGGTGGTCGGACGCATCATCGAGCGCGAAGGCTTCCGGGTCGCGGTGCTGCCCCAGCCCAACTGGCGCGACGACCTGCGCGACTTCAAGAAGCTCGGCCGGCCGCGGCTGTTCTTCGGCGTGACCGCCGGCTGCATGGACTCGATGGTCAACCGATACACCGCCGGCCGCCGGCTGCGCAGCGACGACGCCTACACGCCGGACGGCGCGCCGGGCTTCCGTCCCGACTACGCGGTGACGACGTACACGCGCATCCTCAAGCAGCTCTGGCCCGACGTGCCGGTGATGATCGGGGGCATCGAGGCCAGTCTGCGCCGAGTTTCCCACTACGACTACTGGTCGGATGTGATCCGTCCGACCGTGCTCGCCGAGAGCGGCGCCGACATCCTCGTCTACGGCATGGGCGAACTGCCGCTGATCGAGATGCTCAAGCTGCTCGCGAAAGGCGTGCCGTTCGCCTCGCTCAAGACGATCGCGCAGACGGCGGTGCTTCTGCCCGAGGGCGCTCCGTTGCCCAAGAATGCGAACTGGGAGGACCTGCGGCTCGCCTCGCACGAGGAGTGCCTCGCCGACCGCGCGCGCTACGCGGCCAACTTCAAGCAGGTCGAAACCGAGTCGAACCGCGTGAAGGCGCGCCGGCTGTTGCAGGACACCGGCGAGCGCACGCTCGTCGTGAATCCGCCGTATCCGACAATGACGGAGAAGCAGATGGACCGCAGCTTCGACCTGCCGTTCACGCGCCTGCCGCACCCGCGTTACCGCAAGCGCGGCCCGATCCCGGCGTACGAGATGATCCGGCACTCGATCAATCTGCACCGCGGGTGTTTCGGCGGATGCAGTTTCTGCACGATCTCGGCGCACCAGGGAAAATTCGTCGCGAGCCGCAGCCAGGAGAGCATCCTGCGCGAGGTGGAGGCCGTGAAGGCGATGCCCGACTTCCACGGCACGATCACCGACCTCGGCGGACCGTCGGCGAACATGTACCGGATGAAGGGCAAGGAGCAGTGGATCTGCGACGAGTGCATTCGCCCGAGCTGCATGTGGCCCTCGATGTGCGCCAACCTCGACACCGACCACACCGCGCTGCTCGAGGTGTACAAGGCCGTGCGCGAGACACCGGGGGTGAAGCACGCGTTCGTCACCAGCGGGCTGCGCTACGACCTGTTTCTCCACGCGAAGAAGACGCCCGAGGTCGCAGCGAGCCACGAGCGCTACATGGAGGAACTGATCGAGCACCACGTTTCCGGCCGCCTGAAGGTCGCGCCCGAGCACACCTCCGACGCGGTGCTGCGTGTGATGCGCAAGCCGAGCTTCGCGCTGTTCCGCGAGTTCCTGAAACGCTTCGACCAGATCAAGCAGAAGGTCGGCAAGCCGCAGCTGCAGATGATCCCGTACTTCATCAGCTCGCATCCGGCGTCGCGGCCCGAGGACATGGCCGACCTCGCCGCGCAGACGAAGGAACTTGGCTTCAAGCTCGAGCAGGTGCAGGACTTCACGCCCACGCCAATGACGGTCGCCACCGAGATCTACGCCACCGGCG
>JAEXPG010000521.1 GCA_023447015.1 Verrucomicrobiota bacterium | reverse complement strand
TGGAAACCGCGGGGGGCGGGGGGCCCGGGGGGGGGCCCCCGGAAGCGGGGTGCCCCTGGAGGCGAGCGGTGGCGGTTCCGGGTCGGGCATATGGCAGGCGGGCTATTTCACGTCGATACGCCGCCAGAAGGCCCAGTCGAAGGCCGGGTGACGGTTGGGGCGCGTGCGGAAGACGAGGGTTTCACCGGGCCGCGGCGCATAGGGAACCGTGGCGGTCTGCACGCCGCGGTCGGTGGCGGTCCCGGCGGGCGTGAGCACGCGCCGGAAGATCTCGCGGGCGGCGCCGTCGGGCTGCTCGGCATCGATGATGAACTCCACGCCGTTGGTCCTGCCCTCGGTGCCCTGGTAGGCGCCGGGCAGGATGCCGAACTCCCACTCGATGCGGGTGGCGGTGGCCGGCGGGGGGACCCAGAGGTCGCAGTCGGGGTGGGTGTTGAGTACGCGGCCGCCCTCGAACTCAAGCACAGGGAACCCGAAGGTGGCGCGCATCCGGGTCGGCGCCGGGGAGACCATCTCGAAGAGGGTGCGAGCGGTCTGCGGCGCCAGCTCGGTGGGCGGAGTGGCGGCCGCCCCGGCGTGGGCGGCGGGCTTGCGGGTGGTCGTGATCTGGTCGTATCCGTGGGGCAGGTTCAGCCAGTTGAGCACGGTCTCCCGGTAGGCGTTGCCCACGTAGACCTCGGCGGTGGTGTGCGAGTAGGCGACCTGCGGATCGAGGTCGAAGCGGCCGGCGACGCGGGCGACGAGCTCGCGGTTGCCGCGCTGTTCGCCGACGAGCACCAGCGCCCCGAGCTCCTCACCCTCCAACCGGGCGAGGGCGCGGTCGAGCAGCTCGGCGTTGTTCTCCTGCCCGCGGCGGAGCAGCAACGACCGCCGTTGCGCGAAGTACGGGATGCTCGAGCTCCAGTCGGCCCCGGCGACGATGAGGATGCTGTTGCGCGGCGTGAGGGCACGGAGCGAGTCGGTGAGACCGGAGCCGCCGGGCGCGCCGGGCACCTGGGCGGGGCAATAGTGCCGGGCGTAGGCGAGAAACTGGCCGCTGAGGCAGAGAAGGGCGGCCGCGGGCGCGATCCAGCACGGCAGCCGCGATTCGCGCAGCCCGGCGAGGGCGAACCCGGCGGCGACGGCGAGCAGCGTGGCGACCGCGACGAAGTAGTAATCGTGGAATGAGTACAGGTTGGGCAGCGCGACCTGCACGACCAGGAAGAGCGCGGCGGCCGCGAGCGCGGGCCGGCGCCAGCGACCGCCGAACAGCAGGGCGGCGAGCAGCAGCGCAACGATCGCCGGCCATGGCAGCAGGCCGTGGTCCCAGGTGCGCAGCAACGCCGCCCAAACGGAGGCGGAAAACCGCTCGCCGAAGACGCCGTGGCCGAAGTTGAAACCGGTCAGGTTGCCCGAGAGCAGGAAATCGGCGGCCGGGTTGAGCCGTTTGACGGCGTCGGCGTACGCCACCCAACCCCAGGCGACCGCGAGCACCGGCGCTGCGACGCCGAGGCCCCAGGCCAGGATGGCGCCGGGCCGGGGGCCGGTGGTGGCGCGTTCGCGCCAGGAGCGCCCGAGCAGCACGGCGCCCCAGACGGCGGCTGGAAGCAGATAGACGAACAGGGTGGTGACCTTCACCAGTCCGGCGGCGGTTCCGGCCGCGACGGCAAGGAGGAACCAACCCACGCGGCGGCGATGCAGCGTCTCGACGAAGGCATGGAGGAACCAGAGCGCGAACATCAACGCCATCGTCTCGATGAGAAAGGCGCGGGCGTAGAACAGGTGCAGCGGGCAGAGAAGCACCAGCGCCAGCGTGTACCGGCGCGGCGCCGCCGGCAGCTCCAGCCGGCGCAGAAGGCCGGCCAGTGCCGGCAGGGCGAGCAGCAGGCAGGCCACCGAGACGGCCCGTGCAGCCTGCACGAGGGGCAGGCCGGTAAGGCGGGCCAGTCCGACCACGCTCCACTGGTAGAGCGGAAACTCCATCGGCACGGACCAGGGTTTGCCGAGGACCGGTGTGGGGTAGGCCGGGGAGAAGTTGTTGTCCCGATCGATGAAGTAGGCGGAGAGCGCGGTCTGGGTTTGGCGGAACTCGTTGCCGGGTAGATCGCCGGCGCTCCAGCCGCGGGCGACCGCCCAGCCGAAGAGGCCGAGCGCCGCCAGCAGGAGCGCGATGGTGAAGGGTGTTTCCCATGCGGGCGCGGGACTCGGCTTGGGTTGGGGCATGGGTCTATGGGATCTTGGTTTTCCCCCAGATGGCCCGGTGGAGGGCCGGGTGTTTGTCGGGGGCGGTCAGGATGGTGGGGTGGCGAAGAGGCGGATCAGCCGCCGACCGTGGTGGAGGGGGCCGGGCAAGGTGGGTGGTCGCGAGGCACGGCGTGGCGCTCAGGGTTGAGGGCCGGCCGCGCCTTCGAGCTCGAGACTGCCGAGATAGCTCCAGTCGTAGGCGAAGCTGCCGGACGGTCCCGGACCGATCGCGATGGTGATGCGGCGGACGGTGAGCCCGGACAGCGGGATCTGCGCGGTCTGCGGTCCGCGGTCCGACGGAGTGTTCGCCGGGTCGATGGTGCGGCGGAAGAGCTCGCGGGTGGAGCCGTCGCTGAGTTCGGCGGTGACGATGAGATCGATGCCGTCGGTCTTGCCGTCCCGACTTCCGTCGTAGCTGGCGGGCTGGAGACCGAAGGTGACGGCCAGCGCCCCGGCGGCGGGCAGCCCGGCATAGGTGATTTCGGAGGGCGAGTGGGCGCTCCAGGTGCCGTCGTCGTTGGGGCGCATCAGCGCTCCGGCGTGCGAGTGCACCCGCTCGAACACGAGCACGTTGGATCCAGTTTTCAGATAGGGACCGGAGTCCAGCCCGGCGAGATCGCCCAGCCAGGTCCAGTCGGAGTGCCATTTGCCGGCGGGGCCGGGGAGGGTGCGGATGAGGATGCGGCCCGGGCCGTTGCCCGGGAGCGTGATCTGGGCGCGCTGCGGGCCCTGGTCGCAGCCGGCGGCGCGGGGATCGAGGCTGCGGGTGAACACCCGGGTGGCGGCGCCGCCTTCGGGCACGAAGTCCACGGTGAACGCCGCGCCGTCGGTCGCCATGACGTCGGCGCCGTCGAAATAGACCCGCGGATCGATGCCGAACTCGATCGCAAACCGGCTCATCGCCTCCGGGCGCCGGTATTCGATCGCCGCCGGGGCATGCAGGAACCAAGCGCCGGCTTGGTTCTCCACGCGAGAGGGCGCGCCGAATGCGGTGGTGCTGCCGCTGGGCTGAATCGTCTCGCCGCGGAACCGCAGCACCGGGCCAACGCCGGTCCGGGAGCGTTGTTCGAGTTGATCGCGGTCGAGCGCCAGCGGTGCGGAGAGCAGCACGGAGTCGGGATAGTGGACGCCGGCGGTGAGGCGGCAGGTGTCGGCCGACAGTGTGGCCGGCGGGAGGAAGAAGACGACGTCAGGT
>JAEXPG010000518.1 GCA_023447015.1 Verrucomicrobiota bacterium | reverse complement strand
CCAAGGCCGCGATGCAGAACGAGCTCTACGCCGCGCAGATCCGCATCGAGAACCTCTCCCGCGCCCTCTCGGCCCGCAGCGGCATCGCCTCGCTGCCGCCCGCGGCCCTCGCCCCGCCCCCCGTCGCCACCGAGGACCACGTCGCCCCCGCCGCCAAGTCCGAGACCGCCGCGGCGCCCGCCGAGGAGGCCGTCTCGACCGCCCCGGCCAACCGCGTCCGCACCCACACCGTCGCCGAAGGCGAGAGCCTCTCGCTCATCTCCTTCAAGTACTACCAGTCGCCAAACAAGTGGGACAAGATCGTCGCCGCCAACCGCACCAAGCTCAAGAACCCGGACATGCTCCGGCCCGGCATGGTGCTGGTGATCCCGTAAGCGACGGCCCGCCGCCGCATCCGCTTTCCGCCCCGGCCCGCGCGCCGGGGCTTTTTGTTGCCGGCCAACGCGAAGTTGCGGGTTCGTCGGGACGACCGTTGAGTCGTCGGGGCCATCCGGCGCGCAGGCAGATGTCGCCGGTTTTCGGCCACGAACGACATTGCTTCCGCGGCGCCGAGAGTGAACGCTCGGCGGCAACCCCGTCGCCCCCAGAACCCGCCATGAGCGCCATTCCCGGAACCGAAGGTCTTTCCCCCAACGACATCCAGAACGAGATCGCGCGCGGCGCGCGTTTCGTCGCCTACCAGTGGTGCCTCTCCCTGCTGGTCGTGACCCTCAAACGGGGCACACGCATCTACTATCTCAAGCCGGGCGAGACCGGTTTCCTCCCGGGTTTCCTCTGGAGCGCCTTCAGCCTCGTTGCCGGCTGGTGGGGCATCCCGTGGGGCCCGATCTACACGATCGGCGCGCTCTGGACCAATGCCCGCGGCGGCATCGACGTGACCGCCGCGGTGGGCGCCGACCTCGCCGCGAAATATGACACGCCCGTCGTGCCGCCCCTCCCGGGCTCGCCGGCGGCGGGCGGAGCCCGCTGGTCCGCCGGTCCGCTCGCCGCGATCGGCGTGTTCGCCGCGGCGATCATAGCCGCGGTGGCCGGCGTGCGGTTCTACGACCAGCAACACCGCCCCGTCGCACTCGTCAACGGACTCGATGCCGACTACTCCGCCGCGATCGACGGCGTGAACCACCAACTCCGACGCCACAGCGCCGCCAAGCTCGAGCTGCCCGCCGGCCCGCACACGCTCGTCACCACCCTCCCCGGCGGCGTCGGCGAGACCCGTTTCACCTTCACCACCGGCGACGGCGCCACGGTCGTCAATCCCGACACCGCCGCCCTCGTGACCGAGGAGACCACCTAATACCCCACCGAAGCCAAGCCCTCGGCCAAGACCCCGAATCCCAAAATCCACTGCGGCCGGGAAAGCTACGCGTTGCGCGCGCCGGATTTCTTCATCGACGAGTTCCCCGACAAGATCTCGATGCCGGAGAACGAGACCCGCACGGCCCGCACCCGCATTGGCGTCTACCCCGACATCGCGCTCAACCAGCTCGTGGGCATCGTGCAGCGCAGCGCCGGTCGCCCGGCCTGCGTCGCGTACCTGAAATCCCTCGGTGCGCACCTGCCGCACAACCAGGTCGTGCTCGCCACCGCCTGCCAGATCCTCGAGCCGGCCGAGGCGAAGAAGTTCTTCGCCGAGAACCTCAAGGTCCGCCCCGTGCTCGTCGAGTGGCACCGCGCCTACCAAAACTACCTGCAGTACCGCCAGCCCGAGACCGATCTGCTCGCCGAATACCGCCAGCTCGCCGAGGCCGATCCCGACGACGGCGCACTCGCCTACCTCTACGGCCGCATCCTCGACGACCCGCAACAGGACGCCGTCTGGTTCCAACGCGCCCTCGAGGCGAAACGCCCCTGCCCGCAGGCCCACGCCGCGCTGGCCTACGCGGTCGCCTCCCGCGGCGACTTCGCGGCGGCGCTGCGCCATCTCGATCGCGCCCGCAGCGCCGGTCTGGATTCCGCCCAGTCGCGCGGGCAACGGCTCGACTGCCTCCTCGCCCTCGGCCGCATCGACGATGCGCTCCGGGAGTTCAAGGCCCAACCCGCCGGCGCCGCCGTGGACTTCTCCCACAGCCTCGCCGAGCTGCACCTCGCCTTCCTCGCCGGCGGCAAGCCCGCCGCCCGCCAAGTGATCGAGACCACGCTGGCCCGCCTGCCCGCCGGCGCCCGCCAAGAGTCCGGCGCGGCCGTGCGCAAGGCCTTCGAGCTGCAGATCGCGTACTACGAGGGGAACGTCGCCGCCTACGCGGCCAACTTCAACGACGACGACTCCGACCCCGACCGCCTGATCGGCGCCCTCTGCCGCGGCGAGGTCGCCGCCGCCGAGAAGATCCTCGCCGCCCTCCCCACACAGACCAGCCGCTCGTGGTTGATGCTCTTCCTCGCCGCACGGCTCCAGGGCGACCGCAACGCCGACGCCTATTGGCGCAACAGCGTTGCGGCATTTGCGCGCGAGCCCGGCGGGCGCCGCCGTCTCGCCGCGCACTTCGCCGGCACGGCGCGGCTCAGCCCCGCGGAGCTGGTGGATTTCCCGATGGATGCCGACGACAAACGGGTCTTCCTCGCGGCGGTCGGCCTGCGCGAGCCGAAGCTGCGCGAAGTCGCCTTCGCCCGCGCCAAGCTCTGCGACTTCGACCGCGGTTTCCC
>JAEXPG010000495.1 GCA_023447015.1 Verrucomicrobiota bacterium | reverse complement strand
GGCGTGCTCGATGCCGCGGCGTGGCTGCAGCCGTGCCGCGGCGGGGCCGCGGCGGCCTTGCGTCCCGTGCTGGACTCCTGGGACCAGGGGGCCGCCCGCACGCAGTGGATCGTGCGCGAGTCCGATCTGCGGCGGCGCCCGCTCTACGAGGGCGACTCGCTCGACGCGGCGCTGGGTGCGCTGGAACGTTGGCGGCCAAACCTCGGTGCGCACGACCTCGCGGCGGCGGTGCGCGAGTTCCGGCTCTCGGTCGGCACCGGCGTGCCGGTCACCGTGGTGACCGACCATCGGGTCGAACTGCCGGCCGGATGCGGAGCGGTCGGCGTGGGCGAGCCGATCGCCAATGCCGGTTTCGCCGGCGTGAGCGTGGAGGACGGTCCGGAGGGGCTGCGGTGGCGCGCGCTGGTGCGGCACTGCGGTCCGGTGGCGGAGCGCCGGACGCTGCGCATCACCGACGCGAAGGGCCGCGAACTCGGCGCGGCGCAAACGCTCGACCTCGCGCCCGACGCGCTGGTGGCGGTCGAGGGCTTCTTCCCGGCGGACGCGGACGCACTCCAACTGGTGCTTGAGCCCGACGCGTTCGCCCTCGACGACCGGTTGCCGCTCGTGCGACCGCGGGCGCGACCGCTGCGATGGGCCGTCGCTTCCGGCGTGCCTCCGATGCTGGGGCGTTTCGCCAGGAGCCTGCCGGATGCGCGCGCGGAAGCGGACAGCCCCGATTTGTCGCTGCGTGCGGTGAAGGGTGGTCCGGTGCCGTCCGCGGCCGGAGCGGGTGTGGTGGTGTGGCGCCCGGAGCATGATGTCGCGAGCGGCCGCGTGCTGCGCGCCCCGGTGCTGGCGGAGAAGCATCCGCTCGTCGACGGGCTGGCGTGGGACGGTTTCCTCTCGGGCGGGCCGGGCGGGTTGAAGCCGGCGGAGACGGCGACCGTGCTGCTCTGGCAGGACAACAAGGAGCTCGCGTGGCTCGAGGGCGCGGAGGGCGCGCGACAGCTCGTGCTGAATTTCGACGCTGGCCGCAGCAACGCCGACCGCTTGCCGGCGTTTGTCGTGCTGCTGCACCGCTTCGCCGACGCCGTGCGCGGGCGACTGCGCCAACCTTCCGCGGAGAACGTGGAGACGCAGCAGCGGATCGACGTCGGCGCCGGCTGGGCGCAGGGCGGCGAGGAACTGGGGGTTGAGACCGACGGGGCGACGACAACCACCGCGGCCGGAGTGCTGCGAGCGCCGGACGAGCCCGGTTTCTTCACCGTGCGCCAGGGCGGGGAGGACGTGCTGCGCGGGGCGGCGCGGTTCGGCGATGTGCGCGAGAGCGATTTCCGCGCGGCGGAGACCTTCTCGGTCGAGGGCGATTCGGCCGCCGCGGCGATGCGCGCGGCGTCGCTGCCCGACCGCTGGCGGCTGCTCTGGATCCTGTTGGCCGGCGGCTGTCTGGTTGGCGCGTGGTGGAGCGTGCGCCGGCGGGGAGGTGAATCGTGAGCTTCGCGTCGCCCGCCTGGTTGTTGCTGCTGCCCCTGCTGGGGCTGGCCGGTTGGCGCTGGCCGGGGTTGCGATTGCAGGAACCGCTGCGCGCGCTCGCCCTCGCCGCGCTCGTGCTGGTGCTGGCGGGAGTGCGCATCGGCGGCGCGGCCGGGCGCGACGTGTGGGTGCTCGTGGACCGCTCGGCGTCGACAGTCGCGGCGTGGGACCGCGCCGGCGCGGAGTGGGAGAGCCTGCTCGCGCAGGGCCGTGGGCGCGAGGACCGGCTCCGTTTCGTGGATTTCGCGGCCGAGCCGATCGTGCGGGAGCGCGGCGACCCGGTCTTCCGTGGCGCGCGGACGAGCACGCGGCTTGCCGCCGCGGTGCGGCACACGCTCACGCAACTTGAACCCGGTCGGCCCGCGCGGTTGCTCGTGCTCGGCGACGGTTTCTCGACCGAGCCGTTGCGCGGACTCGACGAAACGCTGCGGGCGCACGGCACGCCGCTCGACTACCGGCTGCTGCCCGCCGATCCCCGGCCCGATGCGCGGGTGACGGATCTCCGGGTGACGCCGCGGGCCGAGCCCGGTGGCGCGGTGTTGCTCGAACTCGACATCGCGGCGCCGGACGGCGCGCGGGTGCCTTGGGAGTTGCGGCGCGACGGCAAGCGGGTCGGGCAGGGCGAAGCGGTCGCGGAACGCGGGCGCGCGGTCGTGCGCCTGGCGGACCGGGCGCCGGAGGCCGGCGCGGTGCGCTACGAGGCGGTCCTCCGGCCGGCGGAGGACGCGATCGTCGACAACAACCGCGGCGAGGCCTGGCTCGCGGTGGCCGGGCGGCGTGAGGTGATTCTGGCGACGGCATTTGCCGACGATCCGGTGGCCGGCGTGCTCGCCGGGGCGGGCTGGTCGGTGCGGAAGGTCACGCAGGCGCGCGAGCTCGCGCCCGGGATGCTCGCCGGCGCGCGGCTGCTGGTGCTGAACAACGTGACCGCGGCGCAGTGTCCGGCGGAGTTTCTGCGGGCGGTCGACTTCTGGGTGCGCGAGCAGGGCGGCGCGCTCCTGATGTGCGGCGGGCGCGGCAGTTTCGGCGCGGGTGGCTGGTTCCAGTCGCCGATCGACGCGCTGTTGCCGGTGTCGATGGAGCTGCGCACGGAGCACCGCCGGCTGGCGACCGCGCTGGCGATCTCGCTCGACCGTTCGGGCAGCATGGCCGCCGGCGTGCCCGGTGGCGGCACGAAGATCGATCTCGCCAATGCCGGCACCGCACGTGCGGCGGAACTCCTTGGCAACGACGACCTGCTCGCGGTGTACGCGGTCGACAGCGAACCGCATCTCGTGGCGCCGCTCGCCGAGGTCGGGCCGAACCGCCGGGCGATCGACGAGACCGTCCGCGCGATCACCAGCGGCGGCGGCGGCATCTACGTTTTCCAGGCGCTCAACGCGGCGTGGGAGGACCTGCGCAAGGTCCGCGGCGCGCGCCGGCACCTCATCCTGTTCGCCGACGCCGCCGATGCCGAGGAGCCTGGCGAGTACGTGCGGCTGCTGGCGGAGATGCGCGAGGCGCGGGTGACGGTGACGGTGATCGGCCTCGGCACGGAGCAGGACTGCGACGCGGCGTTCCTGAAGGACGTGGCCGTACGCGGCGGCGGGCGGATCTTCTTCTGCGACGACCCCCTCGCGCTGCCGGCGGTGTTTGCACAGGAGACGGTCGCGGTGGCCCGCGCGATGTTCGTCGACGAGGCGACGGCGCTGAAGCCGACCCCCGGCTGGCTGGAGCTGGCCGCCCGTCCGCTCGCGTGGCTCGACGCGATCGACGGCTACAACCTCGCGTACCTGCGCGAGGGCGCGACGGCGGCGGCGGTGTCGGGCGATCGCTATTCGGCCCCGCTTGTCGCGTATTGGAACCGCGGAACCGGACGCGCCGCGGCGGTGACGTTCCCGGTGTCCGGCGAGTTCTCGGAGCGCAGCCGGGCGTGGCCCGCGTCGGCGGAATTCCTGCGGTCGCTCGCCGCTTGGCTCGGCGGCGGCGAGGCGCCGGCGGGGATGGCCGTGCGCACGAGCCGCGAGGGCGAGTGGGCCACGGTCGAGCTGCTTCTCGACGAGGAACGCGCCGCCCGCACGGCGATGACGCCGCCCCGGCTGGTCGTGGCCGGCGAGAAGGGCGGCGAGGAGATCGCGTGGGAGCGGGTGGCGCCCGGGCGGTTCCGGGCCGGCGCGGCGTTGCCGGAGGGCCGGCCGCTCCTCGGCGCGGTGCAGGTGGGCGACAAGGCGTTGTCGTTCGGTCCGGTGAGCTCGTCGGTGCAGGCGGAATGGCAGCAGGACGGGGCCCGGCGCGACGAGCTGCGGGCCGTGGCTGCGGCCAGCGGCGGTGGCGAGCGGCTCGACCTGCGCGATGTGTGGTCGGCACCGCAGCCGGGCGGAGAACTCGATCTTTCGCGCTGGTTGCTGATCGCCGCCGTGGCGCTGCTCCTCGGCGATGCGTTGCTCACCCAACTCGGGGTACGGCTGGTTCGGCGGCGGGGCGCGGGGTGATGGAGGGCGGAGAGGCGGAGGACAGAGGACGGAAGACGGACGACGGAGAGTCGGAGGTGACAGGTGAAAGGTGGGAAGGTGGCGGAAGGCGGATTGGCCCGAAGGTCTCGGGGTGGGGCGGTTATCGGGAGCGGCGGAGGCTATGGAGGAGTGACGGCCGGGCTCTCCACGGCGGCGAGGTGTTCGTGGAGGATGCGGCGGACTTCCTCGATTGCGGCGGGGTTGCGGGGGATCTTGTGGTTGCCGGGGATGGCGAGCTCGGAGGCGACGCCGTCGAGGTGCGCACTCGAATAGTCCACCACGCCGTCGGTGCTGTCGGTGGGCGTGGGGTCGCCGTTGGTGGCGATGATCGAGTGAGCGGCGATACCGGGGGCGACGGGGATGTCGGCGAGCGCGAGCAGCCAGGGATTCCGGGGGGACATGATGTCGATGCTGTTGGGGACGCGACGCCGCACCTTGGCGGGGATGACGGTGCTGTCGTTGTACTGGAAGAAGGCGGCCGCCGCGCCGGCGACCTGCTCGGGTAGGCGGACGAGCAGGTGGGAGAGCGGCAGGCGCCAGCCGGGGATCAGCCGGCTGCCGCGGTGGGGCGTGCCGAGGAAGACAATGCGGCTCACCTCCGGCATCGGCTCGAAGAAGAAACTGCGGGTGATGAGCCCGCGCTGCGGTTCCGGGTAACGCTGCGGGTCGAACGGTTTCGCGGAGACCGACCGCCAGAGGGCGTCGCCGGAGGAGATCGCGACGAGCTTGGCGAGCAGTCCGCCCTGGCCGTGGCCGAGGAGCACGAGGCGGCGCAGCGCCGGGTCGCGGGCGTCGGGGTCGAGTTCGGCGATCTTGGCTGCGAGGGCCTGGCGCAGCAGATCGGCCGAGTAGGGGACGGGGGTGCCGGAGTGGTAGAGGAAGAACCAGAACTCGAAGTGTTCGCGCAGGACGGCGTCGGCG
>JAEXPG010000451.1 GCA_023447015.1 Verrucomicrobiota bacterium | reverse complement strand
GGCTGGCACCGTTGGACATGGCGGAGTTGTGGAGAAACCGGCGACAGCGGGCAAGGATGCGAACCGGGGATGGAGCCGCCCCGAAAAAGCGAAGGCCGCACGGAGGAAGCCGTGCGGCCGAGGAGCGGCGAAGGCGGGGCGGCGCTCAGCGCCAGCGGCCTTCGATGAAGATATAGTTGCCGTGGCGATGCTCCCACCGGGGCGACTCCCAGTGGCGGTGGCCATGCGGCGGACGATCCCAGCGGCCACCGATCCAGACGTACTGCCGCCCGTGCCAAGCCCAATAGCCGTCGATCCAGACAAACTCGAAGCCGGGGCGCGGCGGACGGTGGTGCTCGTAGCGCGGCGGCGGCGGCGCGATGGTCACGACACCATCGCTGCGCCAGCCATCGCTCTCGACCACAACGGTCGTGCGAGGGCGCACGTAGCTGTCGCGCCAACATCCGGGGATGAAGACGTAGCCATGGCCGCGCCGCGCCCAGTGCGGGGCCACCCAGACAACGCTCTGCCGCGGCGGAAGATCCCAGCGGCCAGAGATCCACACATGCTTGCCGGCGCGGTAGCCCCAGTATCCGCCGATCCAGACATGGGCCGGGGACGGGCGGTCGACGATGATTTCGCGCTCCGGCGGCGGCGGCGCCACCTCGACGACCTCCGTGTCCGCCTGGGCCGAGGCCTCGGCGGTGTCACCCGCGCCCTCCTGCCAGTAGCCCTCGACGAGGACATAGCCGTTGTCCTGTTTCTCCCAGCGGGGCGCCACCCAGGATGCGCTGGCGGCCGGCGGCAGTTCCCAGTGGCCGGCATCCCAGACATAGGCGCCGTCCTGCCACCGCCAGTGGCCGGAGATGAAGACATGCGGGGGTGACGGCTGGTCGCCGACCGAAGCGGGAGTGGACGGCGGCAGCGGCTTGTCGAGCAGGGGCGCCGGCGGCATCTGCGGGGCGTCGCCGACGGCGCCGGCGGCGCACAGGCCGGCGGCGGAACCGATGAGCGCAACACCCAGGAACGAAACGCGGAGAGCGCGACCGAACGAGCGGTGCGTCGCGGAAAGTCGAAGGTCGGAGAGTTGCATAGTCATGGGGATAGACGTTGTTGCTGGTGGATTGGTGCCACGCCTCCAAAACGGTCGCGAACCTAGCGGCATCCCGCACCGGGGCAATCCACCCGGGCTCCGCCGGGCCCACGCTGGATCGAGCGGTCCGGAAGCCCGAACCGGCGGCCGGGCCCCGGGATCAGGGCAGGGCCCGAGCACCGAGCATTCAGGCACGGCCTCCCGTCCCGCAGCGGCCGGAGCCGCCGCGTTTCAGCGCAGCTGGAGCGTGTCACCCTCGAAGGTGATGTCCAAACCGGGCACCACGACGGCCTTGCGGCTGCCCTGTTTGCGGACCTTGCCGGCGATCCAGGCGTCGTAGCCCGAGGCCTGGGCCGCGGCGACGGTCGCCTCGGCGAGCTCGGGGGCGACGTAGGCGGCGAAACCGATGCCCTGGTTGAAGGTCGCGTAGGCCTCGCGCAGCTCGATCGGGCCGGCCTCACGCAGGAAGCGGAAGAGCGCGGGCTCGGGGCGCAGGTTGGTGATCTCGTAGACGAAGGGCTCGTCGAGACGCATGAGCTTGCGCCAGCCGTGGCCCGTGACGTGGGCCACGTAGTTGAGCTTCAGGCCGCGGCGCTGGCACTCGCGCACAAAGGCCACGTAGATCACGCTCGGGGCAAGCAGCGCCTCGCCGAAGGTCCGGCCGTCGCCGATGGGCGTGAGGTACGCCTGCGGGAGCGACTCCGCAATCTTGCGACAGAGGGTGAGGCCGTTGGTCTGCACCCCGGAGGAGGCGAGAAAGACGATGCTGTCGCCGTCCTTCACATCGCCGACGATGCGCAGGGACTTGGGCTGGATCTTGCCGATGGCGGAACCGGCGAGAACGATGGTGTTGGGCTCGACGATGCCGCGCAGGGTGGGCGTCTCGCCACCGCCCCAGACGGCGCCGGCCTGTTTGCAGCCCTCGGCGAAACCCTCGACGAGGCCGGTCATGCGCTTCTCGTCGGCGAACCAGTTGGAGTCGCCCACGGCGGCATGCATCGCGACCGAGATCGGGAGCGCGCCGCAGGTGGCGAGGTCGTTGACGATGGTGGCGACGGTGTCGATCGCGACCTCGCGGTAGAAGCACTTGCCGCTCTGCGCGTACATCGCGTCGGCGACGAGGTTCTTGGTGCCGAGGCCCTCCTCGACGTGGGCGAGGTAATGGTCGTCGGCCTCGATCAGGTAGGCGCTCTCGCCGCGGATGGAGGCGGGCTCGCGGTAGCCATGGTCGGCGAGGAGTCCGGCGGTGGTGCGGGCGGCCTTCTGGCAGGCGCGCTTGAACGCGTCGAGCTGGTCGTAACGGACGCCGGAGGATTCGTAGGACAAGGACATGGCGATTGCGGAATTCGGAATGCGGATTGC
The DNA here is from genome assembly GCA_023447015.1 of Verrucomicrobiota bacterium. Taxonomy (GTDB): domain Bacteria; phylum Verrucomicrobiota; class Verrucomicrobiia; order Opitutales; family Opitutaceae; genus CAJCBL01. The sequence continues at coordinate 614 of JAEXPG010000451.1, read as the reverse complement.
GGAATGGCGAACGGCGTCGCGGGAGATTCGAAGGTCGGTGGGCTCGGCGGAGCGAAAAATCGGAGGATCGGATCTCGGGGCGTGGTCGACTGGGCTCGTTCCGCAATCCGAAATCCGCCTTCCGCAATCAGTAGCTCCGGCCCTCCGCTTTCTCGAAATAGTTGATGTAGGCCTGATTCGCGACCCGGGTGCCGCCGGGCGTCGGGTAATGCCCGGTGAAGAACCAGTCGCCGGTGTGGTTGGGCAGCGCGGCGTGGAGGTTGTCGATCGTCTGGTAGATGATCTCGAGCTCGCCCTTCCACGGCATGTTGCGCGGGCGGACGGACTCGGCGATGCGGGCGGAGATCTCCTCGGCGGTGAACGGCTCGTAGATGCGGCGGACCTGGTTGACCTGCTCGGCGGCGGGCTTCTGCACCTCGGCCACGCAGGCGCGGTAGACGTCCTCGATGAGGCCGGCCTGCCCGCGTTCCTTGAGCAGCGCGATGGCGGCCTCGAAGGCGATGAACTTGCCGAGCTCGCTCATGTCGATGCCGTAGCAGTCGGGATAGCGGATCTGCGGCGCGGTGGAGACGATGGTGATCTTGCGCGGGTTGAGCCGGCTGAGCATGCGCAGG
>JAEXPG010000350.1 GCA_023447015.1 Verrucomicrobiota bacterium | reverse complement strand
GCGCTTCACCATTGGCGTCCGGTTCCGAGTATGCCCTCGCGGCCTGGGACGCCGCCGGCCTCAACTACTCGGATCATCTGAGCGATCCCCCCTCGGCCGTACCGGTTTCCCGCTCTCTCGCGGCGGTGACGGCCACCCCGATCACTCGTGGCCCCGGACTGGGCATCAAAACCGAATCCTACGGTTTCTCCGATGCAGGGCCCGACAAACGGGCCTACGACGGGGAGTTCCCCTGCGAGCCGAAGGTCTACGGCGGCAACTTCGGCGCGCCCGGAGGCGGTTCGTTGGCCAATGCCGTCGAACGCGATCTCTACATCGGTTGCACGGTCAGTCCGCTGCCCGGCCAGTTGATATCGATCGGTAGCATCGACACCGGCTTCCAGTACGGGAATGGGGATTTGCATCTGGCCCTTCGCTACCGCATCGGTGCCGGCACCTGGCACGATGTGGCCGCTCCGGACGGCTACCTCATTTTGTCCGGCCGGTTGGACTCCCACAACGACGTCACCTTCCCGCTCGCCGGTGAGTCCGCCCTCCAGAACGTCACCGAACCAGTCGAACTGCGTTTCTACTTCTACCACGCCGGGGAGGTTGCCTGCTGGGGACATGTCTCGCTCATCCGCAGCAGCGGGGACGAACTGCTCGTCCGCGGCACCGCCCAGACCGTCGCCGCCCCCGGACAACCGGTCGGCGTTCGCACGGTCATCGGCTCGAATCAAGTCGGCCTCGCCTGGTCGCCGGTCGGCGGCGCCGCGAGCTACACCGTACGCTGGGGCACCGCTGCCGGAGTCTACACCGACAGTGTGACCGGCCTTCCCCAGGCGACCGCCACCGTCACCGGCCTGCCCAACGGCGTGCCGCACTACTTCGTGGTCGAGGCGGTGAACTCCTTCGGCACGAGCCCGCGCTCGGCCGAGATCACCGCGACGCCAACTGGCAACACCTCCGGCTTCCTCGCCTGGCAGGCTGCGCACTTCACCGCCGCGCAGCTCGCCTCCGGTCTCGGGGCGATGGCGGCCGATCCGGACGCCGACGGTCAATGCAACCTCCTCGAGTACGCCTTCGGCACCGACCCGCTCGCCAAGGAAGCATCGGCCTACCAGATCGGTCTGAACGGCTCCCCCGCCCGCCTCACCGCCACGCTGCCGCTGTGGAGCACCAACAACGACATCACCGTCACGCTCGAAGCGTCGGCCGATCTCGTCACTTGGACCCCGCTCGCCCGCAGCACTTCCGGCGCTGCGATGGCCGCGCTTGCCAGCGGCGTGACCGTAAACAGCACTGGCACCGCACCGGTCACAGTCACCATCACCGATGCCGAGGGCGGCGCCACCAGCGCCGTCCCACGCCGCTTCTTCCGGGTGAGCGTCACGGCGCCCTGAGCCGCGATCCGCACCTGGCGTCCCAAGACAGAACGTCTACCTCAAGTAGACACCAGCCGGCCGCCACGACCTTCGGGTCGTGGCGGCTTTTTCGTGCCAACCCGGGTTCCGCAGACGACAGAAGGAAACGTTCCGCGTCCTGCACAACCGGACATCCATCCGTGATGATCCGTGCAATCCGTGGTCAAGTTACTCTCCAAATCCTAACGGTGTCCGGAGATTGCTTCCGATCTCACCCGCCCAGCCGGGTGCTCCGGCTCCCGTCGTTTCGGGCTGCTTTTCTCGCCATCTTTCCCCTTCCGCGAGCGGCGCTTCTCCGCCTACATCGCGGGATGCACTTCGATCTCGCCACTCGCATCGTCACGCTCGGCGTGGGCGAACTGGCGGGGTTTTCGCTCGGCCCGCGCGGGTCCTCCGGCGGCTTCGGCGGACTCTGGCGCGCCCAACTCGGCCAACACTGGCACAGCGAACATCGCCACCGCGCCGCCGAGGAGCCGGGCGCCCGTTTCGAGGTTCCCATCGGCGGCGACTACCACCACCGGGGATGGACCTTCCGTCTCTCGGGTCGCATCGATCAGTACCTGCCTTCCCCCGCCGGCGGCGTCCGCCTGCGCGAGCTCAAGACCGTCACGCGCCCGCTTCCCGCACCCGAGACCGAACTGCAGGCGGAGTTTCCCGGCTATTTCGTCCAGCTCGCCGCCTACCTCGTCCTTCACGCGCTCACGCCCGGTGCCGAGCCGGCCCGTGGTGAACTCGTCTTCATCGAAGCCTCGTCCGGTCTCGTGCAGACGGTGGCCGCCCCGCCCGCGAGCACCGCGATCCTGCACGGCCAACTCGACGAGCTCGTCGGCTTCCTCGACGCCCGCCGCCGGGCCTACGATCGCCGCCGCGCCCTGCCCGTCCGCCCCGCCTTCGCCGCCTTCCGCCCCGGGCAGGAACACGTCCAACGCGATCTCCGCGCCGCCCTCGGCCTCTCCGCGGCTCCTTCTCCGCCCCAGGATCCGTCGTCTTCGCCCTCCGCCGCACTCGCGAGCATCCCAACCGCCGAGTCCGCCAATCCGCATTCCCCAATCCGCCTGCCGCAATCCCACAACATCCTCTGCTTCGAGGCTCCAACCGGTTTCGGGAAAACCGGTTGCCTGCTCGAGTTCGCGCTCACCGCGCTGAAGGAAGGCGTCTACGACCGACTCGTCTACCTCACGGGAAAGTCCACCGGCCAGTTGCAGGTCGTCCACCAGCTCGAGGCGATGCTCGCCCTCGCCGAGAGCGGCCGAACCGTCCCCGGTGAGCCGTCGCCGTCATCCCCTGTCCGCCCACCGTCGGCTGTCGTCAGTCCTCCGTCCACCGCCGCCCGCCTGCCCGTCTGGCAGGTGCGCTCGAAGGCCGAGCACTGCATCAACGCCGTCTACCATTGCCTGCCCGACGCCTGCCCCTTCATCGCCGACGCCGCCGAGCGCTGGCCGGGCTCCGGCCTGCCGCGCTTCTACCTCGTCGACGGCGAACCGCGCGACCTCGAGACCCTGCGCAACGCGGGCCGAGCCGCAAAGATCTGCCCCTACGAGATCACCCGCGCGGCGCTGCCCTTCAACGACGTCTGGATCGGCGACTACAACTACGTCTTCGCCCCGGCCAACCGCGGCTTGTTCTTCGAGCAGCCCGGCTTCGATCCCGCCGCCACGCTGCTCATCGTCGACGAGGCGCACAACCTCCCCACCCGCGTGGCCGACGCCTATTCGCACGCGCTCCGCGCCGCCGACGCGTGGACCACCTACGACGCGCTCCGCGCCGCGCGCGCCCCGGCCGCCTTCGTGCTCGCCTGGGAGGCCTGGGCCCGCGAGCTCGACGACCTCCGGCCCTGCGAGTCCCTCGACGGCGCGACCGAGATCGGCCTGCGCGCCGCCGCCGCCCGGCTGGCCGATCTCGTCCCCGCCACCGCCCTCGATTTCGTCGCCCTCGGGCCGCGCGTCTCCGAACTTCTGTGGCAACTGCCGCAGCTCGACGAGTTCCTCGATGCCGCCGAGCTTCCGAAACTCCTCTGGTGCCCGGCCCGCGGCGAGCTCCGCGTCACCTGCCTCGACGCCGCCAACGCGATCGCGGAGACGCTCCGGCGCTTCCGCCACGTCGTCCTGACCTCCGCAACCCTCAACCCGCCCGACGCCTTCACCCTCGCGTGCGGCCTCGACCGTCCGCCGCCGCGCGACCAGGCCCCTCGTTCCGCCGAGCCACCGGCCGTCGATCTCGCCGCCACCCTCGGCAAGATCCCCCGCGGCGCCCGCAAGACGCTCCGCGGCCTGACCACCGGCTCCGCGCTCCTCCGCGTCGAGGAGGAGCAGACCGCTCCGCCCGTGCCGTTCCTGCGCGCCGCCACCCCGTGGCGGTGCGGGGCCTACCGTGTCGCGATCGACACCCGCGTCGACACCCGCTGGGAGCGTCGCACCCACCATTTCGAGACCACCGCCGCCACCATCGCGCAACTCTGCGCGGCCGCAGCCGCGGACCAACCGGACCGCGGCGCGGGAGGCCACAGGCCGACCCCTCCGCCTTCCATCCTCTGTCCTCCGCCCTCCGATCAGCCAAAGCCCCACCCGACCGCGCCGACGGAGTCCGCAGGCCGACCCTCCGACCACCAGCCTCCGGACCTACCACCTTCCACGTTCCCACCTGCCAGTTCCGACCCAAGTCCTCCGTCCTCCGTCCTCCCTCCTCCGTCCTCCGTTCTCAGTCCTCCGTCCTCCGTCATCCGTCATCCGTCCTCCGTCCTCCGTCATCCGTCCTCCGTCCTCCCTCCTCCGTCCGCCGTCCTCAGTCCTCAGTCCTCCGTCCTCCGTCTTCCCTCCTCCGTCCGCCCCCCTACGGCCCCCATCGCCGTCTTCTTCCCCAGCTACGCCTACGCCGAAGCCGTCGCAGCGACCTGCGCGGCCTCGCACCCGTCGTTACGCATCGTCCAGCAGCCGCGGGGACTCGACCTCGCCGCGCAGACCACGTTTCTCGAGACCGCGCTGGCGTCGAGCGACGCCATCTTCCTCGTGCTCGGCACTGGCTACACGGAAGGCATCGATCTCCTCGGCGGCCGGATCACGCACGCGCTGGTCGTCGGGCCCGCGCTGCCCGAGGTCAACGCCGTGCAGCGCGCCAAGCTCGCGCAATGCTCCGCCAAGTCCCGCGACGCCGCCTTCCGCCTCGTTTACCAGGTACCCGGCATGCAGAAGGTGAACCAGGCGCTCGGCCGGCTCGTGCGCGCGCCCGGCCACCGCGCCACCGTGCTGCTGCATTGCCGCCGTTTCGCCGAGAAGAGCTACCGCGACCTCCTCGATCCCGAGCTGCAATCCGCCCCCGTCCTCGACAGCGACGAACTCCTCGCCGCCTGGCTCTCCGGCCACGACATCACCGCCTGATCAACGTCGTCCGCACCAGCGCCCCGCCGGCCTCGCCGCCTCCGTACTCGGAGTGCAGCGCGATGAACATCGTCGCGCACGAAGAAGCGACTCCGGGGCATCTCCGTGTGGCCCCGGCCGAATTCAAGACGCAGAACAGCGCCTCGGGGGCCGCGATCCGCAACAACCGGTAAACAAGCGCCCGGGGCGAGGTTGGAAATTGTCCTGCCCCAGCCGAACTCCGATCCCTTGGCGGTGTTGCCCAAACTGAAAGAACCCTCCGTCCTCGCGGGCGCAGTCCTGCGACGGACGCCCACCGCGCTGATCCGCGCCATCACCCTGGTGTTGCTCCTTCTCGCCGGGTTGGCCGCCCCGATCGCCTCCGCCCAACGGATGGTGGTCCCGTTGCCTCCCGCCGAAACGTTCACGGACGCGGATCGCCCCCAAGGATACTCGGACGGAACGTACAACTGGGAAGAGCCGTGGGGCTACCGCCGACCGGAGAACGCCGGCCGCGTCTATCCGCTGGTGGTCTTCGGGCCGTGGAACGAGTCGGGCTATTTCACCACGGCCATCCGCAAGACCTATCCGGCTTTCTACCTCGTCTTCGAGAAGGCCACCGAGGCGGACGGCGCGGCGCTCTCCGACCTGATCGACACGGTCATCGCCTCCCGAGGCTTCCGGATCGCCCTGAACCGGATCTACCTCACCGGGTTCTCCATGGGCGGCTCGGGCTCCTACAAGACCGTTCGCGGCTTCCTCAGCAAAGGGAAGTGTTTCGCCGGGCTCATTCGGCTCGCCGGGCAATCCGAATCCGTGCTCGCCGAGGGCGCGGTCAACAAGATCGCGATCTCCATGCATATCGGGCTCAAGGACGACGCGACGCGAATCACTGTGTCCCGCGCCCTCTACACGTACATTCGCAACCATCCCTCTAACGCCGGGGCGGTCGAGACCGTGCTCGACGAGCCGGCGTACGGGCGCGTCACCAAAGTTCTGACGCTCAATGGCGTCGATGTGATCCGCTACTCGGAATACGCCGAGATGGGGCACACGACCGACCTCCCCTACTCGGATCCCGCCCTCTATTCTTGGATCATGACCCGGGCGATCGGCACCCCGGCCGACCAAACCCCGCCATCCACGCCAACCAACCTCCAAGGGCGTGCAGCCTCGGCGACCACCGTCAACCTCACCTGGACCGCGTCGACCGACAACGTCGGCGTCACCAGCTACCGCGTCTTCCGCAACGCGACCCAAGTCGGTACAGCCA
>JAEXPG010000339.1 GCA_023447015.1 Verrucomicrobiota bacterium | reverse complement strand
GCGTGTACGACTACACCAACAAGTACACCAAGGGGAACACCGAGTATTTCGCGCCCGCGCGCATCGCCCCCGGCGCCGCCTCCGCCGTGCAGCGCTTCGCCGAGGCCGTGTTCGCCGCCTGCGACTGCCGCGATTTCTCCCGCGCCGACTTCATCCTCACCGCGGAGGGACAGCCGTACTTTCTCGAGATCAACACCCTGCCGGGCATGACCGACACCAGCCTGCTCCCCCTGAGCGCGCGCTGCATCGGCCTCGGCTACCAGGCGCTTGTCGGCGAGCTGCTCGCCCCGGCGCTGCGCCGTTTCCAACAACAACAGACCCCTTCGACCCATGGCCAAGGCTAAGCCCGAAAAATCCAACCCCGAGGACCGCTCCTGGCGCGACCTCGACCAGAAGGTCAACCCGCGCACGATGTCGGCCCAGGGCCGCAAGCGCTTCGCGCTCGCCGCGCTCAACTTCTCGCTGATCGCCACGCTGGTCGCCAGCGCCTGCTGGGGCGGCTACGAGATCCTCACCACGCTCACCAGCGAGACCAGCTCGCTCAGCGACCCGGTGGGCGCGGCGCCGTTGCGCGAGATCGTCGTCGTCAACGACGCCGACGGCGTCCTCGACCAGGAATGGGTCGAGCGGACGATCAACGTCCCGAAGGGCACGCCGTTGATGGAGATCGACCTCTTCCAGGCGCGCACCCGCCTGCTGTCCACGCCGCAGGTCCGCGCGGTGGATCTTCGTCGCGACTTCCCGGGCACGCTCACGGTGAGCCTGCGCGAGCGGCTCCCGGTCGCCCGCGTCAACGTGCAGGTCGGCTCCGGCGGCACGCGCACCCTGCTGGTCGCGCGCGACGGTGTCGTCTACGCGGGGCAGGGCTACGAGTCGGCGCGCCTCAACACGCTGCCGTTCCTCGACGGCGTGCGCCTCGCCCACAACGAGTACGGCGGTTTCCGGCCGGTCGACGGGATGGAGGATGTCGCCGATCTCCTGCAGGCCGCGCAGAACTCGGCGCCGCTGCTCTACGCCGACTGGAAGGTCGTCTCGCTCGCCCGCCTCGGCCTCTACGACGAGATCCTGGTGAAGACGCGCAAGATCCCGGAGATCGTCATCAGCCGCAAAATTGATTTCACGCAGCAGCTCGCGCGGCTTGACTACATCAACGACTACGCGCGCACTCAGCCCGAGGCCGTCGTGCAGCATGTCGATCTCTCGCTTGGTGGCGACGTGCCCGTGGCGTTCGACAGCGCCGCGTCCCGCCTTCTTCCCGCTTCCTCCGTCAAACCTTCCAATTCGCGCACCCGTCGTGATCTCTAAAAACCGAATCATCGGCGCAGTCGAAATCGGCACCCACAAGGTTGCGGCCCTCATCGGCGAGTTCGCCGGCGGCCGCCGACTCAACATCATCGGCCTCGGCGCCTGCTCCGCCCAGGGCGTCATCAAGGGCTCCATCGTCGACTTCAAGGCCGCGAGCGACTGCACCCACGCCGCCCTCGAGGCCGCCGAGCGCAAGGCCGGCGCCCGCATCGACGGCATCTACCTCGCCCAGACCGGCGCGCACCTCGACGGCTTCTACCACGAGGGCTCCGTCAATGTCTCCAGCGCCGACAACCTCGTCGACCGCGACGACATCGCCACCGTGTGCGAGCTCGCCCGCGGCAAGGAGCTCCCGGCCGAGCGCTCGGTCGTCCAGTACCTCCGCCGCCCGTACCGCCTCGACGGCCAGCCGGTTCCGAACCCGGAGAACCTCGCCGGCCGCAAGCTCGAGGTCGGCTATTGGACCGTCCACGGCGACAAGCGGAAGCTCTCCGACGGCATCCACCTCATCAACGGCTTCAACCTCAAGGTCGACGAGATCATCCTCGCCAGCCTCGCCTCCGGCACCGTGGTCACCACGCAGGAGGAGCGCCGCAACGGCGTGCTCGTTCTCGACATCGGCCGCGGCACCACCGACTACGTGCTCTACCGCGACGGCTACCCGTGGATCACCGGCACCGTGCCGGTCGGCGGCGACCACCTCACCAACGACCTCGCGCTCGGCCTGCGGCTGACCACCGGCCAGGCGGAGGCGATGAAGCTCCGCCACGGCTCCGCGGTCATCACCTCGAAGGACCGCAACGAGAAGGTCTGGCTCAACGGCGACTTCGCCATCGGCGACCGCCATTTCCCGCGCCAGGCCGTCGAGCAGATCACCGCCGTGCGCATCACCGAATTGTTCGAGGTGGTGAAGAAGAAGCTCGGCCCGGCCTTCGTGCCCGAGATGCTCGGTGCGGGCGTCGTCCTCACCGGCGGCACCTCCAAGCTCATGGCGGTCGACGAGGCCGCCACCGCCGTCTTCGGCGTCGCCGCGCGCCGCGGCGAGCTGCCGACCAACCTCGCCGACGAGTTGCGCGATCCGCAGTACAGCACCGTCCTCGGCCTGCTCTTCTACGGGCTCAACCAGATCAACGAGCGCCACCCGTCCGTCGCGCGCAGCCGCGGCGGCCTGATGGAGCGCTTCACCCGCATGTTCGCCAACGCCTGAGCGCCATGACCCCTCCCGACAACGCCCTCCCGCTCGCGCAGGACATGCTGTCCGACCGCGGCGTCGCGATCAAAGTCATCGGTATCGGCGGCGCCGGCGCCAACGCGGTCGACCGCCTGAAGATGGACAACCTCGGCCGCGTGCAGCTGGCCGTGATCAACACCGACGCCGAGGCGCTCTCCGTTTCCCCCGTCGAGACCAAGCTCATGATCGGCGCCGGAGTCACCCGCGGCCTCAGCGCCGGTGGCGACCCCGAGCTCGGTCGCCTCGCCGCCGAGGCCGACCGCGAGAAGATCGCCGCGCTCGTCGCGCGCACCGACCTCGTGTTCCTCGTCGTCGGCATGGGCGGCGGCACCGGCAGCGGCGCCGCGCCCGTCGTCGCGGAGATCTGCCGGCAGGCCGGCGCGCTCGTCATCGCCTTCGCCAATCTCCCGTTCAGCTTCGAGGGTGGCCGCCGCCTCAAGCAGGCCGAGGAAGGCCTCGCGGAACTGCGCCGCTGCTGCGACGCCGTGATCCCGCTGCCCAACGACATGCTCATCCAGGTGGGCGCCGAGGGTCAGAGCGCGCTCGACTCGTTCGCCCTCGCCGACGAGTGGATCGGCCGCGGCGTGAAGAGCCTCTGGTCGATGCTGCACCGCACCGGCCTGATCAACCTCGACTACGCCACGCTTCGCCAGGCCTTCGCGCAGAAGAGCGGCAAGACCCTCTTCGGCCTCGGCACCGGTACCGGCGAGAGTGCCGTCGCCGGCGTGATCGAGAGCCTCAAACAGTGCCCGCTCCTCCACACGCCCGAGTTCTCCCGCAAGGCCGACCGCCTGCTGGTCAACATCGTCGGCGGCCCGGAGCTCACGCTCGCCAGCGTCAACGACATCATGGCCGCCGTGTCCGAACAATACGGACGCGACGCGCACATCTTCCTCGGCGCCGTGATCGACGAGGAGGTCGCCGGGCGCATCGAGGTCTGCATCATCGGCACGTCCGACGTCAGCCGCACCGGCGTGCGCCGCGGCGTGGCGACGGTGGTGCCCTCGGCCGAGGCGAAGCTGCCGATGCAGGACACGCCCGTGCGGGCGAAACCCGGTGCGGCCGCGAAACGGCCGTCGGCCGAGACCGCGCAGCTGCCGCTGGCGGGCGTCGCCGCCTCCCCCGCGAAGGCCCCGGTGAAGCAGGACGAGTTCGCCTTCGGCGGGCTCGAACCCGACACCCGCGGCTGGTTCGACAACACCGACCGCAATCTCTTCGAAGGCCAGGACCTCGACGTCCCCACCTACCTCCGCAAGGGGATCAAGATCTCGCTGTGAGGTGAACGATGGCAGCCTTTCGGCAGCTCTCTGAGCTGGTCAACGAGCGAGAGTCTGCGCTGCCATTTGTGACCGAACTGTGCGGTCGGATTCCCGGCCGCTGCGAGATCTTGCCAGCAAACCCGAGTGCGGGCGAAGCGTTGGTCGCATTGCAGGTAACCACGCGTTCACCATTGGGAGCTGTCGTCTTTCACACTGGTGGAATTGTTGTCGATTGTGGCTGGCTTCGGATACTTGGCTCTGGAAAGCAGTCCAGGTTTCGAAGCTTACCCGAATGGAACAGCGGCAGATCGGACGGGTTTCTCCTGGTGGCGGACGACGCCGCCGGAGGTTTCTTCGCAATCGATGGCGGTGCTCTCGGATTTGAGCCGGGGCATGTCTGTTATTGGGCTCCGGATAGTCTCGAATGGATGAGCCTAGAGGCTGGGTACAGTGCTTTCTTGACCTGGGTCTGCACCGGTGACCTGGCGCGTTTCTATTCGGATCTTCGTTGGGGCGGTTGGCAGGCCGAAGTTGAACCGTTGTCGCTCGATGATTGTATCGGTTTCTTCCCGTTTCTTTGGACCGCAGGGGACGGAATCGAACAAAGGTGTCGCGCGAAGGTTCCTGTTCGGGAAGCCTTCGATCTGAAGGTCGATAT
>JAEXPG010000316.1 GCA_023447015.1 Verrucomicrobiota bacterium | reverse complement strand
GCGTAGCTCAGATCGGCGGCCGCGGCGCACATCGGGAACGTGAAGGTCGCGGTCGCCGGGGTGGTCGTGGTGTTGATGGTCGTGGTGCCCGGTGCGGCGACGCGGCCGCGGGCGGGGAGGTCGCAGGCGTAGCGCATGAGGTTGGAGATGCCGGCGCCGTCGGGGTCGGCGTTGGCGCCGCTGATCGCGGTGTTACCGAGTTCGGCGGCGGTGAAGTTCGCGATGGCCCAGTTGGCGTAGATGGACTCGGTGAACTCGAGCACGGGCGGGTTGGCGAGGTCTTCCTTCGCGCTGAGGCCAATGTACCAGTTCGGGGTCGCGGTGGGTGCGGTGAAGACGAATGTGGCTTTCTGGTCGCCCGCCGCCTGGGTACGAACGAAGTCGGTGACGTCGAAGACCTGCCAGCTGTTGCCGCCGATGGTGGCGGAGCTTCGCGTCGCGAGCGGCGTGGCGATGATGCTGGTCGGGGCCGTGGGCGGGGTGGTGGTGTCGGACCAGCTGTCGTTCTCCGAACCGTGGAGCTCGACCGGGATGGACCCAGATGCGTTGCTCATGTCGGCGATGTGCACCTTGAGGGCCACCTTGGCGAAGAAGGCGGGAGCAGAGGCCAGGCTGAACCGATACGCGGCCCACATCTGGTAGCCGTCGTAGTCCCCGACGTAGATGTTGCCACCGTAGAAGGCGCCGTCGTAGGCGAGATCCTCGGTGCCCTTGACGTCGCGCTCGACGTTGGCGACCGCAAGGACACTGGTCGTGCCCGGCGGGTCGATGACCTGGACCACATTGGTGGTTTTGATGGCGAAGGAGGCATTGCCGCTGTAGGTGAACTCGATCGGGTGGAAACCCACGGAGAGGTTGGTTGTGCTCCAGGAGGCCTTGCCGGCCGAGTCGAGGGTGAGGGGCGGCTCGTCGGCGCCATCGAGCTTGATCGCGATGGTGCCGGTGGGGATGGTTGTCATCCCGCTGGGCGGGGTGACGGTGATGCCGTAGTTCAGCGGAGTTCCCTGTTTGGCCGGATTGGCGGAGGGGGTGATGGTGAGCGTCGGGACGAAGCGGCTCACGGAGTGATAACAGGTGTAGGGAGCGCTGGCTTGGTGCGTGGTATCGCCCAGGTATTGGGCGGCCACGTAGTGGGAGCCCTCGGCGAGGGAGGCGGCCAGGGTGGCCCGGCCGGAGGCGTCGAGCGTGCCGGTGCCGAGCACGGTGGTGCCCTCCGAGAAGCGGACGCTGCCGGTGGGGGTCGCGCCGCCGGCGGTGCTCACGGTTGCGGTGAAGGTCGCGGCGACCCCGGGGAACGAGGGATTGGGGGCGCTGGCGAGCGTGATGGTGGTGGTGTAGGCGTTGGCGTACTGGAGGACGGTGTTGTTGCCTGCGGTGGCGACGAGCAGCCGATGGTAGGTGCTGTCGTAGGCGAGGCCCCAGGCGGTATAGATGCTGTTGAGCCAGTTGCTCGCCGGGGCTCCGTTGGCCAGGGCGGCCGCGTTGGCGAAGATCTGCACCCGGTTATTGAAGCTGTCGGACACGATGACCGTGCCGGCATCATCGACGGTGACACCGCTGGGGAAGTTGAGCGTGTCGGCCGCCACCGTGCCGCCGCGGTTGGCGGTGCCGCTTGTCAGGTTGGGCTGCCCGAGCACGCCGTCGGCGGCGGCGCCGGCCGCCTTGGCGGCGGCGTTGTTGAAGCGGACCAACCGGTGGTTCTGGGAGTCAGCGACCCAGAGGGTGGTGCCGGATGCGCAGAGCCCATAGGGGCTGTACAGCCGGCTCGCGGTGGTGGTGCCGGGCAGGTAGCCGTTCGAACCGAAGTCGGGCTGCCCGAGCACCTGGGCGGCGGCGGCGCCGTTGGCGGCGGACGACGGGTTTGCGAACCGCAGCACGCGGTTGTTGCTGGTGTCGGCGACCCAGAGGTTGCCGGAGGAGTCGATCGAGAGACTGGTGGGGTGGGCGAGACGGTTGCTCGCACAGGCGCCATCACCGCCGGTGAAGCCGGACTGTCCCAAGACGCTCGCCGCGCTGGCGCCGTTGGTCGCGGTGTGGGCGGAGGTGAACTTGAGCAGGCGGTTGTTGCCGTAGTCGGCCACCCACAGGTCGCCGTTGGCGGCCACGGCGAGCCCATAGGGGGTGTCCATCGTGTTGGCGCCTCTCGCTCCGCCGCGGTTCACCGCCCCGGAGGTGAAGTCCGCCTGGCCCAGGACGGCTTCGGCGACGGGCTGGTTGGCGGTGGCCGGATAGGCGAAGCGGAGGACGCGGTGGTTCATCCGGTCGGTGACGTAGAACTTCTGATGCGCGGCGTCGATCGCGACGGCGTCGGCGCAGTAGATACTCTGGTTGCTCGGAACGGTATTGCCGTCGCCGATCGTGAACTCGACGGCCTGGTTGTTGGTCCACGGAACCGTGGCGGCCGGCGCGATGGCGGATAGGAACAGGCCGGCGAGTGTGGCGAGCGCCCGGGGCCTCAGTGCGGCCCGGGTGCAGTTGATCGGGGTGCGAAGACTCTTCATGGGAGGTTGCGGCTGGAGTTTTGATGCGACGAAGTCACACCGGTGGAGAAAGGGTCGGATGGAATCTCGACGGCGTTGGCAGGGGAGGGTTATGGCACCTGGGTCACGCGTAGGCGGAGGAAGAAGCGTTTGGCCCCGGCGGGGGCGGCGGTGGCGCAGGTCTCGGTCCGCGCGGTGGCGCCGGACTGATAGGTTCCCACGGTGGTCCACGTGGCGAGATCCTGACTGGATTGCACGTCGTATCCGAGGTCGGCGGCGGCGGCGCGCATCGGGAAGGAGAACGTGGCGGTGGCCGGGCTGGCGACGAGGTCGTAGGCGACGGATGTCGGAGAGGAAACCGGACCGCGGGCGGGCAGGTCGAAGGCGTAGCGCAGCAGGTTAGTTAGGCCGGTGCCGTCGGGGTCGGCGGAAGCGCCGGAGATCGCCGGATCGGCGAGTTCGGCGGTGGTGAAGCTGCTCTCCGCCCAGTCGGCATAGGTCGCGATCACGTAGGTGAACCGGTCGGCGGTGGTCGCGGTGCTTGTGCCGCCGACCGCGGTGACGACGACGTCCACCACGCCGGGGGCACCGGCGGGCGCGACTGCGGTGATGCTGGTGTCGGAGTTGATGGTGAAACTGGTGGCGTTGCTGCCGCCAAATCGCACGGCACTGGTGGTGGCGAGGTCGAGGCCGGAGATCGTCACGGCGGTGCCGCCCGCGAGGCTGCCACTCGACGGCGCGAGCGCGGTGATGGTGGGCACTGCGAGGTAGTTGAAAACATCGGCCGCGGTGATCGCCGTGGTGCCGCCACCGGTGGTGACGACGATGTTCACCGCGCCAGGAGAGCCGGCGGGAGACACGGCGACGATGCGGGTCTCCGATTCGGCATAGAAGCTTGCCGCGTCGGCGCCGCCGAACTTCACCGCGGTGGCGGTGCCGAGAGCGGTGCCGGTGAGGATCACGGTGGTGCCTCCGGTCACCGGGCCGATGGCGGGTGTCATTCCGGCGAGGGTCGGGACCGGTGCGTAGGTGTAGCGGTCGCTCGGCCCTGTCGCGCTGGTGCCGTTGGCGGTGACGGTGATGTCGACCGTGCCGGCGGAGCCGGCGGGCGCGGTGGTCGTGATGGTCGTGTCGGAGTTGACGGTGAAGCTGGCGGCGGTGCCGCCGAATTTGACGCTGGTGGCGCCGGTGAAGTTGCGGCCGGTGAGCGTGACGACGGTGCCACCGGCGACCGGGCCGGCCGACGGGACGACGAACGAAACCTTCGGCACGGCGATGTCCACGACGGTGGCGGCCTGGATGCTCTGCACCCCGCCGGTGCCCTGCGCGCCGCCCGTGTTGCCGTCGGCGAAGACCCAGTCGATCTGCACGGTGGAGGGCGGCGAACCGGCGGAGTTGCTGTAGGTGATCTGGCGCAGGGCGCTGCTCGTCAGCGCGGTGGTGGCGGCGGTGTTGAAGGTGATCTTCAAGGTGCCGCCGGTTTGGGTGAACGTGCCGATGGTGATGCCACCGACGACGACGTTGCCGCCGGTGAGGCTGAGAGTGCCGGTGGCGCCGAAGACATCGGAGGTGTTCGCGCCGCCGTGGCGGCTGAGCGTCACGCTGGCGCCGGCGTAGTCGGTCGGGTCGAGCTCGCCGTCGAAGACCTGGAGATCGGGGTCGAGCACGATCGGCGCCTGGCCGGGGACGAAGGCCTTGTTACCCATCGGGTCGAAGGAACCGTCGGAGTTCAGGCGGACCAGCGCGCCGTGCATTTTGGCGGGAGTCGCGTACTCCTGCACTCTTCCGATCAGCATGATCTTGCCGAGCGGATCGATCGCGGTGCCGTTGATCGTTGGGCTCCTTCCCAGCCCCGGCAGGAGCAGTTTGCCCGTGGCGTTGAAGGAGGGGTCGAGCGCGCCGTCGGCGGTCAGGCGGACGACGGCGGCGGTACCGCCCATCTTGCCGGTGACGACGATCCGGTCGCCGGAATCCACACACAACGCGACCGGGGTGTCGGTTTGGCCGCCGGCGACATCGATCGCCGCCCAGCCGCCGGTGCCGAAGGACGAGTCGAGCGCACCGTCGGGGGTGAGTCGCGCGACGACGAGGTCGCTGGAGGCGTTGGTCTGGCCGGGGGTGGTGGCGTAGTTGCCGGCGACGATGATCTTGCCGGCGTTCGGGCCCTTGGCCTGACGGGCCACGCGGGTGGCGCCTTCATAGGTGTGGGCGTAGTCGAGCTTGGCCATGCCGGCGGAACCGAAGGAGGTGTCGAGGGAGCCGTCGCTGTTGTAGCGGCGCACGCCGAGGTCCCAGGGATCGTCGGTCGAGGCGGACCCGTAGACGAGGCCGCCGAGGACGATCTTGCCGTCGGGCTGCACGAACAGACTGAGTCCGTAGGAATAGTTGCCCCCGATCAGCGCGCGGGCGTAACCCCTCGGGCTGGCGAACGTGGTGTCGAGGCCGGAGCCGTCGGCTTTGAAGCGCCAGAGGGTGATGCTGCGTTGCGTGGAGGCGTCGTCGTAGAAGCTGCCGGCGGCGACGATCTTGCCGTCGGGCTGTTGGGCGATGGCGCAGATCTCCTCGAGGCTGTTGCCGGTACCGGCGTTGAAACGGCAGAGACCGGCGGAACCGAAGGAGGTGTCGAGCGTGCCGTTGGCGTTGAGCTGGAGGAGCAGGATGCTGGCGTCGTTGGCGGCGTCGCTGTCGCTGGTCGAGACCACGATCTTGCCCGCCTGGCCGGCGTCGGTGCGGATCAGCACGCCCTTGAGGTTGTTGTTCGTGCTGGGCGCGACGGTGGCGGAGTGGAAGAGCCCGCCGGTGCCGAAGGCGGTGTCGAGGGTGCCGTCGAGGTTGAAGCGGGCGACGACGAGGTGCTTCACGCTGCTGCTGTTGCTCACCTCGTAGACGGCGACGTACTTGCCGTCGGCCTGCGGGGCGACGGCGTAGCCCGTGCCCTTGGTGCCCGTGCCCACGCCGAAATCGGTCGCCGCAAACCCGGCGCCGAGGAAGGCCGGGGGATCGTCGACGGCGGTGACCTTGATGGTGGTGGTGGCGACGTAGGTCTCGTTCACCCAGTCGGTGAAGCTGAGGCGGACGGTGCGCGTGGCGGTGGAGGGCGTGTACTGGGCGCTGTTGCTGTAGCGGAGATTGCGGACCAGCGTGTTGATGGTGTCGTTGTTGGCGTAGAGGGAAGTGAACGTGATCGTGTTGGTCGCGGCGTCCCAGTTGCCGACGACACCGCCGTTGACCTTGGCGTAGTTGCCCCAGTTGCCGAGGCCGTCGTCCGTCCAGCCGACGATGACCTGGCCGGCTCCGGTTCCGTAATTGCCGAAGTAGAACGAGTCCTCGGCGGAGTTGCCGCCCACGAACTGGAACTGGAATTTGTTCCTCCCGGCGGTGAAGCCCATGTTGACGGCCGCGTTGCCGCCCACGTCCACGAGCGCCGGCGAGACGTTCTGGTCCTGGTTCTCCTGGTAGTCGAGGACGTCGCCGTTGAGGTTGGTGACGGTGGGCATGGCCGAGGCGGCGGTGCCGGCCGCGAAGGCGGCGAGCAGGCCCAGGCGACCGAACGACGAGGACGGCTTGGTGGGGTTCATGGGGGAAGGGCGGTGCTGGGGTGCGCCGGAG
>JAEXPG010000274.1 GCA_023447015.1 Verrucomicrobiota bacterium | reverse complement strand
CGAAGGCCTTGAAGAGCTCGACGTGCTTGCTCGTGTTCGAGAGGTGGTCCTCGCCGCGGATCACGTGCGTGATCTGCATGGCGATGTCGTCGACGACATTGACGAAGTGGAAGACCGGGTTGCCGTCGGAGCGGAAGATGACGAAGTCCTCGTCCTCGGCGCGCTCGACGCGGCCGCGGATGCAGTCGTCGATGATGGCGGGGGCGGCGGCGACCTTGGTGACGGTCTTCTTGCGATGGTCGTCGAACACCTCGGTGCGTTCGCCGAGGAGCTTGAAGTAGATGGCGCCGTCCTTCTCGTAGGTGCGGCCGGCGGCGGTCAGCTTGGCGAGATACTCGCGGTAGACCGCATCGCGCTCGCTCTGGCGGTACGGGCCGAAGTCGCCACCCTTGCCCGGGCCCTCGTCCCAATCCATGCCCAGCCACTTGAGGCTGTCGTAGATGACGTTGAGGAAGGCCTCGCTGTTGCGCTCCTTGTCGGTGTCCTCGATGCGGAGGATGAACGTGCCGCCGGTATGGCGGGCGTAGAGCCAGTTGAACAGCGCGGTGCGGGCGCTGCCGATATGGAAGAACCCGGTCGGGCTGGGAGCGAAACGGACGCGGACTTTTTCGGTGGCCATGGGAAAATTGCGAGGGGCGATGAGGCGCGAGCGCGCCGGAAAAGACAAGAGCCGATCGGCAGGCGCCGCCCGCACCAAGCTACGGCTGCAACCGCAGACGAAGATCGACCGCCGTGGTGAAGATGTTGCGCCGGCGGAAGGCCTCCGGCGACTGGTCGAGCACGAGGGCGCGCTGCCGCGGATCGTTCACACCGGGGTCGAAATTCGGTGCCGCGAGAAACCGGTTCGGTTTGAGCGCCCACTCCGGGATGTCGGCGCTCGCATGCAGGCACACGTGCTCGGCGTAGCCGGCCAGCCACGCATCGGCCACGGCGCCCTCGGGAAATCTCCCGCGCAGCAGTTTCGGCGGCACGAGCACGCTGCCGAGCACCTGCGCCCGCACCGGGCACGCGCGCACCAGCTCCACCCAGTCGCGGAGGTTCCGCTGGAACACCGCGTACGAGGCGCTCCACGCCGCGACATCGCTCAACGACTTGGCGCGGGAGATGGTCGCGGGTTTGCGGGCGGGTTCCATGGTTGGGCGGAGATCGCGGGAGGGAACCGCACCCGCGGCCACATGGAAACCGGGAAATTGCGGGCAACGTGCCCCCCATCCCGTGCATTCGCGGCGGGGACCGATGGCACCGATCTGGCCGTCGCCGCCACGAACGCCGACTGCCCGAAGTGAAGCTGCGCGGAGCCTGCGGGAGGTGATCGCGATGTCCTCGACCGCAGCGCGCAAGCGCGCGCGGGGCGCCACTGGCGGCGGCGGACATCGCCTGCTAACCGAGGATGAATTCGCACCCGGTTCGCCGCGCCCTCACGGCGGCACCCGGAAATCCGCTTGGCGCTGAAGCGGTCGGATCCACGCTAACCAGGCGCCGAGCGGCTTTCCGTCGCGCTGGGCGCCGTCTTCCATGAACAAACCATACGTCCTTCGCCTCGGTGCCTTCGCGCTCGGCCTCGTCGTTCTCGCCGCGCTGGCGCTCCGCAACGGGCGTGTGCACCACGGCGCACCGCCGGCGAAGGACGGCGCTTCCTCCGCAACCACCGGTGCAACCCCGAACGGCCCCGTCTCCACCGCCGCAGCGCCGGCCGCCGGCGTTCGGAAACCCGGCCAAGTCGTACCACCACCGGACCCGGCGATCGCGGCGAAAACCGGCTCTCGCCCGCCAACCCCGCGCCTGCTCGGCGCCGGCACCCCCGTCACCCTCGAGTCGATCCCTGAGGGCACCGCCCTGCGCCGCGCTCTCGACCGCCTCGCTCCGGCCGCCCTCGCACAGGCCCTCGCGAATCTCTCCGAGGCGACGTTCGCCAGCGAGGACCTCGCCTCCCTTCACGCCGACGCCGACGGCGGCATCTTCTATTCCTGTGCCATCACCCCGGCCGCCCCACTCGCCGCCGAACCCGCCGCGACCATCGAGTCAGCCCTCCCCTTGGCCGCGACAGTGCCGATCACCACACCACCGGTCCGCCACAGCCGCCCGGGTTGCACGAATGTCATCTACATCGACTTCAACGGCGCCGTCGTCTCCGGCACCGCCTGGAACAACACCTCGGGCATCACCTCCTACGACTGCCGTCCCTTCGACATGGACGGTGATCCCGCCCAGTTCAACGACACCGAACAGGCCGCCATCATCGAGATCTGGCGCCGCGTCGCCGAGGACTATGCGCCCTTCGAGGTCGATATCACCACCGAGGCCCCCGCCACCTTCACCAACACCACCGCCCACGCGCTGGTGACCACGCCGAAGGACCGCAACAACGTGGACCTGCCCAGCGCCAACGCCGCCGGCGTCGCCTATCTGAACGTCTTCGGCCGGACCGGCTACGCGTACAACCGCCCGGCCTTCATCTACTACACCGCGCTGCCGACCGGTGGCACCCCCTACACCGGCATGGTCGCCGAGGCCGTCTCCCACGAGGTCGGCCACAACATGGGCCTGTCGCACGACGGCCAGTCCGGCGGCCCCGAGTACTACGCCGGCCACGGCTCCGGCGACACCTCCTGGGCCCCGATCATGGGCAGCTCCTACACCCGCAACGTCACCCAGTGGTCGAAAGGCGAATACTACAAGGCCAACAACACCCAGGACGACCTCGCGATCATCGACGGCAAGCTCTCCCGCCGCGCCGACGACCTCGGCGACACCACCGCTACCGCCCTCGCCCTCGCCGACACCGGCACCACCCTCTCCGCGCCGGGGCTGATGCAGTCCGCCACCGACAGCGACGTCTTCCGCTTCCTCGCCGGTCGCGGCGCGCTCATCCTCACCGTCTCGCCCTATCGTGCGCCGACGCGCACCCGCGGCGGCAACACCGACCTCACGCTCGAGCTCCTCGGTCCGTCCGGCGCCCTGGTCGCCACCGCCACCCCCGCCGACCAGACCACCGCCACGCTCTCGACGGTCATCACCGAACCGGGGACCTACTACGCCCGCATCTCGACGACCGGCACCGGATCGCCGACCGCGAGCGCACCGACCGGCTACACCGCCTACGGCAGCATCGGCGAGTACACCCTCGATCTCACGCGCACCCTCGACGTGGGCACTCCGCCCGCCGTGATCCAGTCGCCCACCGACATCGCCTGCCTGCCCGGCGGCTCCGTCCAGTTCTCCGCGAGCTTCTCCGGCGACCCCGCCCCGGACCTCGCCTGGTATTATTTCGACAACACCCTGCAGGACTGGGTCGGCGTCACCGACGATGCCAACCACCAGGGCGCCGCCGCGGGCATCCTCCGGCTCACTGCCGTGCCCGCCTCATTCAACGGCCGCCGCTACCGCTGCGTCGGCACCAACGGGGCGGGCACCCCCGCCGTGACCACCGGCGCGATTCTCACCGTCGGCTACAGTTGGCCCACGTACCAGTCCGCCTTTTTCACGCCCGCCGAATTGACTGATCCCGCCCTTTCCGGCCCCGAGGCCGACCCCGACCACGACGGGCTGGCCAACCTCCTCGAGTACGCCTTCGCGCGGGATCCGCGTGCAGCCGATGGGAGCACGCC
>JAEXPG010000244.1 GCA_023447015.1 Verrucomicrobiota bacterium | reverse complement strand
CGACGTTCGTACCGGTGTCTCAGGTATGCGGAAGCTCGTCGAGATGGGCGGCGGGAGCGTCACCATCGAATCCCAGCCTCGGACCGGAACCATGGTAGGTGCCACGATCCCCGCCGACGATCCGGTCGGTCCCGGACCTTCGGGCATCAGGCACACCGGCAGGATCGGTGCCGCCGCGCACCGAGTCCCGGTCGGGTTTCACCCCATAGAGGCGTTCCACGTTCGAGGCTATGCTGCCCGTGACGGAAAGGAACAACGGCGGCGCCACACCCGGTGGCGCCCCTTTGCGCCGCCATCGCGAATCCGGCACGGGCCCCCTCCTCTATGCGCAACGAATACGTCGCCGCCGCCTCCAAGATCATCGACGACCCCTACATCCTCGTGAACGTCATCTCGCTGCGCGTGAAGATGCTCCGCCGCGGGGCCCGTCCTCTCGTCGAATCCCTGGAAAAACTCGAGCCAGAGGATGTCGCCCTGCGCGAAGTCATCGAGGGCAAGATTACCTACGAACTTGGCGCTCCCGCCATCCACCACGCATGAGTCCGACGCCCGTCACTCCGCCATGATCCCCAACCACGAAGATTTCATCGATGCGATCCGTCGCCACAGGCTCGTCCGCATCGCGTTCTACTCCCTTCCCGATCACGACATCGTCGACCGTGAATGCGCGCCGCTGGAATACGCGCCAGCACCCGGCGGACAGGATCCGGCGAACCGCTATTGGGTTTGGGATCCCGCCCACTCGGCCGGCGCCAACCCGCTTGGCCTGTCGCCCGACCAGATCGTGAAGCTCGAGGTACTCGGCAAGGATTTCGACCTCGTGGCGTATCGCGCAGCCGCGCCGGAACCACCAACTGCCGCCAACGCCAGAACGTAAGGTCGACAATGGACAGCACTGTTTGGGAGGCGCCGATCCGATAGATCCACCCGATTTCCTCCCATATCACTTACGGACAGAGTGATCTTGCTGGGAGTCGCACGCAGCACTTGGACGCCCCTCCCCTGCCATGGCACAACCGCCGTTGGATCCGGCGTTGCGCGAGCGCCAACTCCTGGCACGCAAACCACTGACGCACGGCACCCCGGTCCACAAACAACGTGGTGGTCCGCGCGAATACTCACTCCTGCAGAACTGGGCGGAGAGAAACCGAAGCGTTCATCGACCGCTTCAACGCGTCTCCACCACAGGACCGAATCGCCGCTCAGGCCGCATGGCCGCAGCGCACTTGAACCTCCACCGCATCGAGGGCCAGTGAAGTCCGCAACATCCCGGCAGCGAGCCGTTCGGATGATACCGTCCGCAATCGATCGAATTGCGGGCCCGGCAGCACGACCCGGTCGCGCTGGATCGCGGTGCTGCGTGATCCGGCCGACAGCAGTTGCATCACCATCTTCTCAGCTTCGTTTCGTTGGTCGGCGCTGCGCGTGAACTCGTGGCCACGCCGCAGCTCGAATGGACGCTATTCGAACGAGTATTTGTGGGGCACGGTGAGATCGCTCCGATTGCTACTCATGTGGATGGCGGCACCAATCAGGCGGGCTTCCCGGGATCCCCTCACTTGATATCCGGCAGGCGAACTTCTCCCGTATGGCCGAGCACGCCAAAGCCGTAGAGCAGCCAGAGGACCACTGCGACGACGACGAGGAAGTTGAGGATCTTCTTTATCGAGGCCGCCATCGGAATGTACGTGTTCACGAGCCAGAGGAGCACGCCGACGACGATGAGGGTGAGGACTGCGGTAAGAAAAGGCATAGTTGGCTTTCGTTTTTCGGACGGAACGGTAGCAGCTGATCCGTTCCCTCGATATGGGGCCTTACCCGACCGCGGCTTCACAGCGGAAACTCGGTGTCGGCGAATCGTGACCCTACGCGCAATCAAATGCCCCGAACACCACGGGGCTGGGATCGAACAAAACGAGCACCTCGCGCCCAACGCCATCACACCAAGAGCGCGCCAGCGCGGCCTCACCAACCGACAGGGCCCAGTCAGTTCAACCCGCGCGCCGCTGGCAGCCGGCCCCACCGGTCATGCCGGCCGGGTCCAGCGCGCGATCCAGCGCGAAATCGTCCATGAGACCCCGCGCGAGCACGACCTCCCGCAGGCTGCGATTGGTCGCCAGCGCCTCTGCAGCCACCGCCGCGACTCGCTCGTAACCCAGTTGCGGCGTGAGGGCAGTGGCGAGCATCGAGCTGCGGTTCGCCAGCTCCGCGCAACGCACCGGGTCCGCCTCGATGCCACGGACGCAGCTGCCGGCGAACACCCGCGCGCCGTTTGCCAGACAATGGATCGCCTCGTGCAACGCGTAGGCGATCAACGGAATTGTGGCGTTGAGCTCAAGCTGACCCTCGCGGCCGCACGCCATCACGACCTGCGCCAATCCCTGCGCGTACAAGCACACTTGGATCAGCATCTCGCACAGGACTGGATTGACTTTTCCCGGCATGATCGAGCTACCCGGCTGAACCGGCGGCAACCGAATCTCGCCCAGGCCGCAACGCGGCCCGCTCCCGAGGAGCCGCAGGTCGTTGGCGATCTTGGTGAGACTGCCCGCGATGGTGACGAGATGGCCCGCGACCTCGACCGCACCGTCACGCGCCGCCTGCGCCTCGAAGTGATTGCTCGCCTCCACAAAGCGGATTCCGGTGTCCTTTTCGAGACGCTCGCAGACTTTGCCGGCAAACTCCGGATGGCCGTTGATTCCAGTGCCGACCGCGGTGCCGCCGATCGCCAACTCGCCCAGCGCGGCCAGCGCACGTTCCGTCCGTTCCACGCCTTTGGCCACTTGGGCGGCGTAGCCGGAAAACTCCTGGCCGAGGGTCAGTGGTATCGCATCCATCAAGTGGGTTCGCCCGGCCTTCACGATCCCCGCGAACTCCGCCGCCTTGTCGGCGAGCTCTCGCTGGAGCTGCACCAGCGCCGGGCGGAGGGTCTCGTGCAGCGCAAGAGCCAAGCTCACATGCAGCGCGGTCGGCATCACGTCGTTGGACGACTGGCCGAGGTTCACGTCGTCGTTGGGATGCAGCGGCCGGTGCGACCCAATCGGTTCGCCGGCCAGCTGGCTGGCGCGGTTGGCTATCACCTCGTTCATGTTCGTGTTGGTCGAGGTGCCCGAGCCGGTCTGGAAGACATCGACCGGGAAGTGGGAGGACAGAGCGCCGGCGGCGATCTCGGCCGCCACCCGTCCGATTAGGCGGCTCTTCTCCGGCGCCAGCCGGCCGAGTTCCTCGTTCGCCCGGGCGCACGCGGCCTTCACCAGTGCGAGGCTGCGGAGGAACAGTTCCGGCATCGGGTGCCCGCTGATCGGGAAGTTGCGCACGGCCCGCGCCGTCGACGCACCGTAGAGCGACTCCTCCGGGACGGGCATCTCGCCCATCGTGTCATGCTCGGTCCGCTGCGGGGCGGCCGGAGTCTTTCGTTCGGTCGCGAAGAGGGATGATACTGGGAATGCCATGGTGAAAGAGGCGCGCAGGCATCGGTGGTGCGGCCACAGGCGCCGCGGAGAAGATGGCGCCACGGCGGATCAACCGTTGGGCGCTCCGTGCGCGACCGAGGTCGCACCCCGGCGCAGTTGCCGGAAACCGACCAACTGGCCCGCCTCCTCGTCCCACAACCGGAAGCGGAGCGAACGCAGGCTGCCGCGCAAGGTCACGGGCTGCACATCAAGGAAGCTCGCGACCGCCCGCTGGCACCGCTCGAGGTTGTAGTTTGGGATGCGCGGATCGAGGTGATGCAGGTGATGGAAACCGATGTTGCCCGAGAACCACTGCAGCAGCCGCGGCAACCGGTAGAACGAACTGCCCGCCAACGCCGCGTCCAGGAAGCTCCACTCCGCCCGGCGGGCCCAGGACACCCCTTCGAACTGATGCTGGACATAGAACAACCACACGCCGGCCGCACCGGCGACCACCAGGACCGCAAGCTGGAGGAGCAGAAACTCGGCGAAGCCGAAGATCCAGCCCAAGCCTCCGACCATGCCGAGGATCGCCAGATTCGTCCACCACACCGAGCGGCGCTCCGCCCGCCCGCATCCTTTCGACGGCAGACGCTGCCAGAGCGCGAAGACGAGGACCGGAGCGACACCGAAGAGCACAACCGGATTGCGCGCGAGACGGTAGGCCAGACGCCGCCAACGGGTCGCCTCGCGGTATTCCCGCACCGTCATCGTCCAGATATCGCCGGTGCCTCGTCGGTCGAGATCGCCGGCCGAAGCGTGGTGCCGGGCGTGCTCCCAGCGCCAGTGGCGGAACGGCGTGAACGTCAACACGCCCGTCACGGCGCCGACAACGGCGTTCGCCCGCCGCGCCGGAAACAGCGAGTCGTGCGTGCAGTCGTGGAAGAGGATGAACACCCGCACCAGCAAGGCGCCCGCGAGAACGATCAACGGTGGCGCCAGATACCAGAAATCGGGTACGACGAATAGAAGCAGCGCCCACGCCGCGCCATACGCGCCCAGGGTGGTGGAAACCTGCCACGCCGCGCGTCGCATCGAAGGGAAGCGGTACGGCGCCAACACGTGCCGCCACTCCGCGGCCGACACCGGCGCGTGCGCCCGGCCGGCATCCCGTTCCATGTTCTTCGCCTCGTTGGTCATCATTCCCCCGTTTCTCCGCAGATCTCAGCGTTCCGGCCGGCCGGAACGCCGGCGCGGCAGCGGCGCCGTCACGCGGTCGGCCATGAGCCAATCCATCGTCTTCGCCGCGATCTGGGGGCCCGTCATCTTGTCCGCGGCCTCGAACAAGAATACCCGCCGGTCGTGCCGGTTGGCCGCGAGCCGGCGACGCAGCTCGCCCTTCGCCTCGCCCGGGCCGAAGACCAAAATCGAACGATATGGCCGGATGCAGGCGATCACCGCATCGTAGTAGAGATCGAGCTGTCCCGCGTAGCGGCGATCGCGGGAGTCGTCCGCCGGTACCAATTGGGACTCAAAACGTGCCGTCGACCTGCGGCCCGCAATCCGGCCGGGCTGTTTGTCGACTCGCGAGAGCACCAAGGTCGTGTGCACACCGTCCAGGGAAACATACACGATCACCGCCTTGCGGTGGTCGATCCACAGGCCGACCCCGCCAAAAGCGCTCGGCGCGCCCGGTCCCGGGTCGCGGGCATGCAACAGAAGCTGGCGTCTGCGCGAGGTCGCATCGGCCCCGAGGCCTTCGGCGAGCGGTCGGACGGAAACACGGGGAGTGACCCGCGGGGGGCGCTCGGGTGCCTGAAGCAAATTGGCGTTATTCATGGCAAAAGGTAC
Source organism: Verrucomicrobiota bacterium (assembly GCA_023447015.1). Lineage (GTDB taxonomy): Bacteria > Verrucomicrobiota > Verrucomicrobiia > Opitutales > Opitutaceae > CAJCBL01. Next base: position 4,570 of record JAEXPG010000244.1, on the reverse strand, counting down.
CGCTCACGGCACCGCCGTGCCATGGGGTGAAGACCGACCGCCGGACCGTGCCCCGGGACGGCCTCAGAAACTCCGAGGGGGACCCTCCGCCTCGATCGTCCCCGATGCGATCGCGTAGCGGGTGAGCCCGGCCGTCTCATGGATGTCGAGTTTGTCCATCAGCTGCTGCCGGTGTTTCTCGACGGTCTTGATCGAGATGCCGAGGCGCGCCGCGATCTGCTTGTTGGCCGCGCCCTCGGCCACGAGCTGCAGCACCTCCTCCTCGCGCGAAGTGAGCGAGGCCCGCTCCGCACCGGCGGCCCTCCCCTGTTCGCGCGCCTTCCGCTGCCGCCGCAACAAAGGTCTCGATACACCCGGGCTGAAGAACGCCCTGCCAGCGGCCACCTCCCGGATCGCCCGGGCGAGCAGCGCGCCGGAGCTCTGCTTTTCGACGAACCCGAGGGCGCCGGCGGCGACCAGCCGGACCACGTACTCGTCGTCGTTGTGGGCGGAAAGGGCGAGCACGCGGGCGGCGGGATTGCGGGCCACGATCTGCCGCGTGGCCTCGCAACCGTTCAGTCCTGGCATCGCGATGTCCATGACGACCACATCGGGCTTCAGCTCGGCGGCCAGGGCCACGGCTTCCGTCCCGGTCTCCGCCTGTCCGACAACCTTGAACTCGCCCGCCGTTTCCAGCAACGACCGCACCCCTTCGCGGACCACGATGTGGTCCTCCGCCAACAGGATGGTGAGCGGGGTCATGCGGAGCCTCCTCCGGCACCCTTCCCGAACGGCACGAAGACCCGGACGACCGAGCCTCGGCCCGGGGCCGATTCGATGGCGAGCGTGCCACCGACCATCTCGACGCGCTCCCGCATGCCCAGCAGACCGAGGTGCTTGCGGGTCGCGGAAGCGAGCACCCGGGGCACGTCGAACGCCCGGCCGTTGTCGCGCACCTCGAGCTCCGCGCCTTTCGGATGCCTGCGCACCTCGACTGTCGCCAGCGAGGCCCGGGCGTGGCGCGTCACGTTGGTCAGCGCCTCCTGCGCCGCACGGTAGAGGACGGTCCGTCTCGCACTGTCGGCCACCTCGAAGCCCGGGTCTGTGACGAGACGGATACGGAGGGAATCTCGCCCGGGAAGGTTCCGGATCAGGGAACGCAAGGCCGGGATGAGCCCGAGGTCGTCGAGGAGGGCGGGCCGCAACTCGCGGGCGAAGCGATGCACCGCCGTGACCGATTTCTCGACAAAACGCTGGGCTCGGGCAATGCGACGGCGCATGGCGCGATCGTTCACCGTCGACGTCTGCTTGAGAATGGCCAGCTGGACGTTGATGCCCGTGAGAATCTGGGCGATCTCGTCATGCAGCTCCCGGCTGATCCGCCTTCGTTCCTCTTCCTGCACGGATAGAACGCGCTGAGTCATGCGTCGGAGCTGGGCTTGTGTGGTCTGCGAACGGGCCAACAGCTCCCGATACCGCCCGATCTCCGCGGTCAGCTCCGCCTCCGCGCGCTTCGTGTTATCCTGTTCCCGGACCAAGGTTCGTTTCGCCCGCGCCAGCGCGACCGTCCGCTCCCGCAACGCCGACGCCCGCGAGCGCTCCATCCTGGTGACTTCCCGCAGAGCGGACGCGAGGACCCCGAGCAGAAACGACTCCGCACGCCGAAACACCGCCCCGCTTTCAGCGCCCCCCTGCCGCGCCGGCGCCAGCCGCCGCAGGGCGCGCGCATGCGACCGGACAATGCCCACCGGTCCGATCGCCGTTGCCAGGGCCGATCGCCCCAGCACGCCGGTGGCCATGGTTCCCGCGCGCCGCGAGTGGCCGAGGTGAAGCCGTAAGGCTCGCAGGTACCGTCCGTCGAATTGGTGTTTCACGCTCATGGCATTTGGTCTCACGCGCTGCGGCACCGCCTGCCGGCCCCGGCACTGACATGGGGGCGATGCCGGTCCCCGGCAGCCGTGCGGACCATACTATGCAACCGAACAACGGTGGACGCGAGACCACGCCGCGTGGGGTGATACCCGACCGAACCACGTGCCACTCGCGGTAGGTCAACACCCCGTGGAGAGAAGGCGGATCGTCGGTTATGCTCCTCGGTTGTCTCACCCACGGATCGGACGAACCGATGTGCCAACACAGATGGCACGCCCCGCCCGCGCACGTGCCCCTGATCCACGACAAACCGTCCCCGCCCAACTCCGCCCATGAACACCCACTACTCCACCTTCACCTATTCCCGCCACTCCGCACCGCGCCACGGGCACTCCGTGCCCACCCACGCGGAAGTCTCCGAGTGCGCCTACGAACTCTGGCTCCAACACGGCTGCCCCGATGATCTCGATCTCGCGATCTGGCTCGACGCGGAAACACTCCTGCTCGCGGGCGGCACCCATCCCCACGCCGACTATCGCGAACTCTGCCGACACAAATGATCTCGCCGCTCGCATGGCCCTGCCGTGCCACAAAGGCGCCACGCTCGCCGCCTTGATCGGCACGCCCCGAACAACATGGCGCGGTCGGCGCCGTTCGGCTTCGACTGCCGAAGCGGCCGTCGGGGAAGTTCCTCGCATCGACCGTACTCCGGATGATCCGCGACCGAACCGCGCGCCTCACGGGTCTTGTAGATCCCCCGGCACGATTGCCCGATGGGATCTGTTCTGCGACGGGGCGGTTCACTCGGATCGAGCGAGGTGCTCTGTCTCGGGCGAGGGTCGGGCGCTCACGTTGCCGCAAGGTGGCCGCCCTCGTATTCCCAAGTATCAAGAGCGCTGCAGCTGGTACCCACAGAGACTGCCGGAACTTCTTCCACTCGCGAGCCCCCCGGGCGCCCGTTCCCGCCGGCATGCATGGCCGTGCCGACTATCGCTCTTTTCGATGGCTGCGGAACAACCAGCGGTCCGGCCGCGGACACCTGCGGCGAGAGGGCGGAACGAGTTTCACCCATGGGGAACGCACCGGAGAGACTGTGATGCGGCCCCGCCGCCAGCCGGACCAGCGCGATGAGCGCGACAAAGTCGTAGGGCTTCGCCAGCACCGCCAGCGGCAGGAGTTCCAGTGGAATGGCACGTCCATCCCACGGGAGAGATCCGGAGGCGAGAATCGCCGGCAGCGTCAGCCCGTGGGCGCGCATCCGGCCGATCAGTTCGATGCCGGTGAGCCGGGGCATGGCGTTGTCGGTGAGCAGAAGCACAAAGTTCCCATGCCGCAAAGCCGCCCAGCCGTCCTCGCCGTCGTTTGCGGCCGTGGCATCATAGCCCGCACGCCGCAAGAACCTGAGATTCGTCTCTCGTACTTGGGGATCGTCGTCGACCACGAGCACGCGACAACCGCTGCGGTTGACGCCCGCCGAGGGCGTTGGCTCCCAGCCGGTGACCCCGGCGATCGTTGGCGTGGAGCGAGGAACTACTCCGGCGGAAGCTTCCGGAGTCAGATGTTTCGGAGGTGGGGCGAAGTTCATGGGGATGATCGCGCCGGTCTTCAGTGCTCCGGCGACGCCGTAACACTCGCCCATTTCCCCCCAGGCCGAAATGGGGTGATGCCCTACCCGTTTCCTCGACTCGGAACACTCCCTTGCGACACATCCTGCCGCCAAGCCCCGACCCGACCAAACCGCTCAGAACGCACCGATCGGTTGCAACGCCCCGAGTCGCAGCACCACGGTCTGCGCCGCGCGCGAAGCTTCGAGATCGACCGTGAAGACGAGTTCCCAGTCGTTCGCCTCCTCGGGATCGACGAGCACCTGCGCCACGATCAACTCCCCGCTCGCGCGATTCTCCTCGACCCAGTGCGTGTGGCCCGCCGCGCGGCCCGCCGGATCGAGCCGGAAGCGACCGCGCGACTCGAAGTACGGCGCGAACTTCTCCTCCAGTTGTCGCACCGCGACCTTCTTCGCCAGCTCGATGCTCTCGCCGAGGGCGACCGCGTGCGACGCAACGCCGGACGGTCCGGACCCAAGGTCCGCCCCTACACCAACCGTTCCGTCCCCCGCTCTCCGGCGTCCGTCCTCCGTCTTCTGTCCTCCGTCGTCCGACCTCCGTCGTCCGTCCTCCGCCAGCCGCTCCGCGGCCGCTTCCCAGTCGCGCAGGTTCACGTCCTGCAGGAAGCCGAAGATCGCCGCGCGGATCTGGCGCCGGAACGCCGGCACATCGCGAGTGAGGTCGTAGCTCGACGGCCGCGCGGGCTTGTCGCCGGTCTCCGCAGCCACGTAGTCCGGGTTGCGCAGCTTCTCCCACTCCTCGAGCAGCGAGGAGTCGATGCCGCGGATCAGTTCGCGGAAGTAGGTTTCCATCTCCAAGACCTCCTCGGTCTTGCTCGCCTCCGGCACGGTCTGGGAAAGCACCTTCCATGTCTGCGAGAGGTGGCGCAGCAACAGCCCCTCCATCCGCTCCAAGCCGTAGTCGCGCACGTGCTCGGCGAACGACTGGTAGCGCTCGAACATCTCTCGCGCGATGGACTTCGGCCGGATGTTCTCGCCCTCGACCCACGGGTGCGCGGCGGCGAAACGGTTGAACGTGTCGTACACGAACTCGCGCAACGGCTTCGGGTACTCGACCTGCTCGAGCTTCTCCATCCGCTCGTCGTACTCCACGCC
>JAEXPG010000238.1 GCA_023447015.1 Verrucomicrobiota bacterium | reverse complement strand
GCCCCATGATGGCGTGCACCTCGCCCTTGCGGACGGTGAGGCTGAGGCCTTTGACGATCGGCTTGTCGCCGATGTTGACGTGGAGGTCTTTGATCTCGAGGGCGGTCATTATGGAAAAGGAGTGAGGGGAGAAAGGGAGCGAGGGACTGAGGGCGGGCAGTGGTCGTGGCGTGGTGATCGCGGGCGGCGTAGCAGGTGCGGGGCCGTTCAGTGGTTGTCCGACGGAATTTTCAGGGCTTCCGGCGCGGCGCGGCCGCGGAAGTTGAGCTCGACGTCATCCATCGTGAAACCCGGCGGGAGCGCCTCGCGCAGGCGGTCGACGTAGGCCGGCGTCATCTCGATGTCGATGATCCGGCCGGTGGCGGTGTCGATGAAGTGGGCGTGCTCGGTGAGGTTGGAGCAGTAGCGGGTGGGCTCCCGCTCGAAGTTGACCTGTTTGACGAGGTCGCATTGCACCAAGGCCTCGAGACAGTTGTAAACCGTTGCGAGGGAGATGGTAGGCATCTTGGCCTTCACCCGGGCGAAGAGCTCGTCGGCGGTCGGATGGTCACGGCGCTCCAACAGGACTTGATAGACGATCTCGCGCTGGGGCGTTGCCCGCAGGCCGCTGTGGGCGAGGTGCTGGGCGAGACCTTCGGAGTTGGTGGAGGCGGTGGACATGCCGAGGAATTGACGGGCGGAAGGGAGCTGGATTGGGACTTAGTTTCAAGAAGGATTTAGAATAATTCCAAATCCATGAGCATTCCTTACGGCAGCGCGCGGCGGAATTCGTGGATGAAATGAGTCGGGGCGGGTTTGGCCTGTTGCGCACGGTGCAGGGTGTGGCCGGGACACGGCGGTCGGCTGACCTGGCGCTCGTCGACTCGGGAATGGCGGGCGGATCGTAGAGGACGCGCCCGCTGAACCCTGATGGGGGCAACGAGCTCTACGCCCGGCAGACGCACGACGCGCAAATCAACGACGAGCGGATCAAGACGGTGATCGCGGAAGCGCGGCGGCGGTTCTGCCAGTCTGGGCCGAGAAAGGAGCGGCGGTGGGAGAGCCTGCATATTCGACCTGCGTACCGTTCTTTTCTCTCTTTGCGCCGCTGCCCGTTTGCTTGAGAACGGTCCCGGCCGGTTGGTCCGGAGTGTGGCTGGGCGTCGTGAGAAGAAGCCGAACGGCTGTGCCGTTCAGCCGCGGGCGGCGGGGCCGGCCCAGCGGTGGCAAGCGGCGTTCAGCTGGCGCACTCCAGCGGACCAAACTGGCCACGTCGTCGCCGTGGCCCACAGGGCAATCGTTCCTGAGTTCGTGCGTTCCAGAGTCTCTGCGGAGCGGGTCTTCCTGCGGCGCGGCGGAGTGGCACGTCGGAATTCGCTCCTGATTCCCTGATTTCCACATCCTCTTGGATTGGGAACAGGCGTTCCTAATCGGCAAAGGATTGTTTGCCGTGGACCTGGAGGTGGGCGCGGATGGCGGCGAGGAAGATGTCGCCGAAGCGTTCGAGCTTCTTTTCGCCGACGCCGGTGATGCCGCTCATCTCGGTTGGTGTCGTCGGGTAGAAACGCGCCATCTCGCGGAGCGTGGTGTCGCCGAAAACAATGTACGCGGGCACCTCGAGCTCGGTGGCGAGCTTCTGGCGGTGCTCGCGGAGGCGCTCGAAGAGGATCTCGTCGTAGTCGAAGTCGCCGCGGCGGGCGCGGGCCTGGCGGTCTCGTTTTGGTTTCACGACGGCGCGGGGCTTGGCGAGCGTGACGGCGGTGCGGGTCCGGAGGAGTTCGCGGCCGGCGTCGGTGATCCCTACGACGGGCATCTCGGTGCCGATTTCCAGATAGCCGAGGCGGAGGAGCTCGCGGCCGAGGTGCATCCACTCGTGCTCGGTTTTGTCGGCGCCGATGGACCAGGTGGTGAGCTTGTCGTGGCCGAGTCGCTCGGTCTTCTCGTTGGCGTGGCCCCGGAGGACGTCGACAACGTGCTTCAGGCCCATGTCGAAGCCGCTGGCGGCGCGGATGCGGTAGACGCAGGAGAGGAGTTTCTGGGCCGGGACGGTGGCGTCGTAGGTCTCGAGGGGCGAGAGGCAGTTGTCGCAGGCGCCGCAGTCGCAGGCTTGGAACGTCTCGCCGAAATAGCCCATCAACTCGACGCGGCGGCAGCCGGTGGCGTCGGCGTAGTCGAGCATCTGGCGGAGTTGGCGGCGGGCGCGGGCGGCCTCGTCGGCGTCGGTGATCTCGTCGATGAAATGGCGCTGTTTGGCGGCGTCGCCGGCGGAGTAGAGGAGCAGGCACTCGGCGGGGAGGCCGTCGCGTCCGGCGCGGCCGGTCTCCTGGTAGTAGCCCTCGACGTTCTTCGGGAGGTCGTAGTGGACGACGAAGCGGACGTTGGGCTTGTTGATGCCCATGCCGAACGCGATGGTGGCGCAGATGACGCGTACCTCGTCGCGGAGAAACGCCTCCTGATTCCGGCTACGCTCCTCGGTGTCGAGGCCGGCGTGGTAGGCGCGGGCGGCGATGCCGCGGCCGGCGAGGGAATCGGCGACCTTCTCGGCCTGTTTGCGGCTGGCGCAGTAGACGATGCCGGCGTCGCGCGGGCGCTCCTTGAGGAAGGCGAGGAGCTGTTTGATCGGCTCGTCCTTCGGCTCGACGCGGTAGGTGAGGTTCGGGCGGTTGAAGGAGGCGACGAAGATCGCCGGGTCGCGCAGGGCGAGGTGGCGCACGATGTCGTCGCGCACGCGCGGCGTGGCGGTGGCGGTGAGCGCCATCGCCGGGACGGCCGGGAGTTGCTCGCGCAGTTTCGCGAGTTGGCGGTACTCGGGGCGGAAGTCGTGGCCCCACTCGGAGATGCAGTGCGCCTCGTCGACGGCGATGAGCTTGACCGGCCACTCCTTCAGGCGGTCGGTGAAGCCGTCGAGCATGAGGCGCTCGGGGGAGACGTAGAGGAGCTTGTACTCGCCGGCGTAGAGACCGCGGTAACGCCGCTTCGCCTCCTCCGCGCCGAGGGTGGAGTTCATGAACGTCGCGGCGACGCCGGCCGCGCTGAGCTGGTCGACCTGGTCCTTCATCAGCGCGATCCGCGGGGAGACGACGACGGTCAGGCCCGGGCCGGGGCGGGCGAGGGCGGGGAGCTGGAAACAGAGGGATTTGCCCGCGCCGGTGGGCAGGACGGCCAACGTGTCGCGGTCGGCGAGGGCGGAGTCGATGATGTCGCGCTGGAGCGGCCGGAACCGGTCGTAGCCGAAGACCTGCTTGAGCAGGTGGGCGAGTTCATCGGCGGCGGGCGGTTGGACAATGGCTTCGGACACGGGAGAAGGAGGCGGCGGACGGAGGATGGATGATAGCGGGCGGAAGGCTGAGGACCGTGGGAGCAGTCCGGAAGAGGGAAGGAAGGCGGGCGGGCTGGGAACGGTGCACTGAGGCCTGGCGGCAGAGGTCGGAGAACGGAGGGCAGATGAGCAGAGGTGTCGGACCCGGGCGCAAGCAGCGAAGTGCCCGCGGAGGCTCCGGCGCAAAAGACGCAAAAACCTGTCGCGGTCGGACAGATTTTTGCGTCTTCCGGAAACGCCTTCCCAGAGGAGCGCGAGGGGCGAGGACGCAAAACCGTGTCGCGGTCGGACGCGGTTTTGCGTCTTTGTGGCGGGCGGGTGGGGGGCGAGACGGAGGGGCAGGATCAGGCGCACGCGCCAGCGGGCGCGGGGGGCCGGAAGAGGCGCAACGCCAGAAGCAGACAGCCGAGCGTGTGGATCAGGATGCCGGCGACGGCTGCGGTGAAGTTGAGGTTCAGGCCGTAGAGCAGGGCTCCGACGAAGACGACCACGCCCGCATAGCGGGGAAAGTCGCGCGAGCGAACGAGGGCCAGGCAGAACAGGACGGTGCCGATCAGAATCGTGGCGGCGGCGGTCAGTTCGAAGGCGTGGACGAGCTTGTCCTGGATGATCAGTTTGTCCCGCAGCAGCGCGATGGAGCCGGAGTGCCGGGCGATCACCGGATAGAGGAACCCTTCCCAGGAAACACTCATGGCCTGAAACAGATACGCCAGCTCGAGGACGACGAAGCCGATCAGGCCGGTCCAACCCGCGGAGGCGTGGAGCCGGCTGTAGACCCCCGCGAAACCGGCGGCCAGCAGCAGCACCCCGGCGAAGGCGACACCGGTCAGCCAGAGCCAGTGGGGGTTGAGGACGAGTTGGGAGAAATCGGACTCCGCCTGGTCGAGCGGCAGCAGGACGGGGAACGCGGTGGCATAGGTCGCGAGGAGCAGGGCGCCGAGGGTGAGCGCGCCGCCGGCCAGGCGCTGGAGAACGAGGAGTCGCATGATTCTGGGGATAACGGCACGACTGCGGGCGGGAGCAAGGGCGGAGTGGTTGAAGAGTGCGGACGCTGGAACTCACGACGCGGCGCAGGTTGTGCCACGGGGCGACCGGCGTGATCCACACCGTCCCAGCGACGGAACTCCACGCGGTCGCAACGGCGGTTTCGGGCCCGAAGAGGGGAGCGGAACACCCATGGGCTTGCAGCCCCGAGCTGCGGAGTGCGCGCGGGCCGCCCGAGGGCGAAGACGCAAAACCGTGTCGCGGTCGGACGGAAATTTGCGTCGTTGCCGAGTGCCGCACGGGGCGGGGCGCGGAAGGGTGTGCTTTGTGGCGGAGCGCGTAACGGCTTCCGTTCCGCACGGAAGCGAAGCGCTTCCGCTACGAGCAGACGATAGTCCTCAGCGCTCCGGCGCCTCGAGTTTGCGGTAGAGCAGCACGGCGCCGGTGGCGGCAGTGGTGAGCAGCACGGGGCTGAGCAGCGGGATGAACGAGATCAGCATCACGCTGGTGCCCAGACCGAGGGTGTGGGCGCGGTGGCGACGGGCGAAACGGCGCTGGACGGCGCGACCGCGGGCGCGGATCGCCTGCGGGTAGTCGAGGTAATCCATGCCGAAGACGAAGGAGTCGAAATAGAGCCCGAGCACCAGCGCGAGCGGCGCGCCGACCAACGGCACCCAGCCGAGGAGAAAACAGCCGACCGCCACGGCGGTGAGCGCGGCGAGATCGAGCAGGGCGTCGGTGACCTGGTAGAGCAGCGGGACTTCGCGCATCCGCGCGGGATCCAGACCCAGCTGGATCTCCACCTCGCGGGCGAGGCGGCTGTAGAAGAAGCCGCAGAAGATGCCCTGGAAGACGATCCACGCCGCCACCGCGAGCGCGATCTCCAGCGCGGCGACGAGAACGACGGAGAGGACGGTCAGCGTGGCGCCCCACCAGTTGGAGGGAAAGAGCGTGTCGAGCCACCCGTAGGCGCGGAACCAGCCGTAGACGAGTCCGGCGAAGAGCCCCGCGCTGAGGACGAGGTTGCAGAGGATGGGCAGGATGCCGTGCCGCCACAGCGGCGGGTGGGCGTTCATGTACCGCAGGCCGGCCCACGGGGTCGCGAAACCCTCGAGGAACCGGGCCGGCCAGCCGGCGCGGCGGGGCAGGGGTGGCGGAGTTGGTGGCTTTTGCAGGATCCCCATCGCGAGCATCTCAAGTCAGCTGCGGGTTACTCATCCACCTCGTCGATGGATGCGATCTGTGCACGTTGGACGATGGTGCTCGGCCAGTCTCTCGATTCGGAGAAGAGCGAGCTGGAACGCACAAGGTGGAGTGCGATGAGTCGGTTACTGTGTCTGCAGCGGAATGTGACGCGCTGAAGGACGCATGGCGGATCATCCGATAGCCTGCAGTCCGAGAGCCTCACCTGCTCCTGCTCCAGCGCGAAACCAACTGACTTGCCCACGTATGACCGCAGGTGCGTTTTGTGTGCGCATCCTCCGAGAATCAGGGCCGCGACGATCAGGAGCATCGGTCTCATCCGGTTGCGGAGCGTTATCTTGGGGGGCGTATGCCGGGCAAGCTTGGTCCGGACAACAGAAAGGTGCGACTGTGGTCGCATCTTCTCATGAAGATGTTCGCCCGTTGCCAAGCGAGCCGTCGAAGAATTGCTCGGCCCCGGCCTCAGCTGCCCTTCGCGAGCTCGATGCTGCGGTCGCGGGCGGCGAGGATGGTGTCGCGCATGATGTCGCGCAGCTTGGCGTTGGCCATGACCTGCAGGCCGGCGTAGGTGGTGCCCTTGGGCGAGGTCACGCGGTCGCGGAGCGTGTCGGCGTCCTCGCCGGACTGCTTGAGCAGCTTGGCGGAGCCGAGGAGCACCTCGGTGGCGAACTCGGCGGCGAGCTCGCGGCTGAAGCCGGCGGCCACGCCGGCCTCGCGCAGCGCGGCGGCGAACTCGAAGACGAAGCCCGGGCCGCTGCCGCCCAGCGCGGTGACGGAGTCGATCATCTCCTCGGGGAAGCTGTGGACCACGCCGAGGGCGCCGAGCACGGCCATGACAGTGTCGCGGTCGGAAGCGGAGAGCGGGGCGAGGCTGCACCAACCGGTGATGCCCGCACCGATCGCGCCGGGGGTGTTGGGCATCGCGCGGACGAGCGCGCGGGCGTGCGGGAATTTCTGCGCGAGGGAGGCGAGCTTCTTGCCGGCGAGGATGGAGATGACGAGCTTGCCGCGGGTGGCCTCGGCGAGGCGCGGGTCGGCGTCGGCCAGGTTCTGGGGCTTGACGGCGACGACGACGGCATCGGCGTCGGCGCAGA
>JAEXPG010000208.1 GCA_023447015.1 Verrucomicrobiota bacterium | reverse complement strand
TGTGGCGACCGCGCCGGCCGAGGAGAAATCCGGCCAGCGCGCGCTCGAGGAAGCCGAGCAGCGGGTGGCGCGCCTGGAGCGCGACGTGCAGGGCATCGAGTCGATGCGGCAGGAGGCCGAGGCGCGTTTCGCCAAGGCGCAGCTCGCACTCGTCGAGGTCGACAAGGCCATCACGCTCGGCCGCGAGTCCATCGCCGCCAACGAGGCGAAGATCGTCGAAGTGCGCGCGTCGCGCGACGAGCAGCGCGAGAAGCTGGGCATGGCCCGCCTCGAGCTGGCGGAGCGCCGGCAACGCGTCGAGATCATCGACCGCGGCCTGGGCGAGATGGTGAAGCGCCGCGCGCAGCTGGCGGAGCTGCTGGAGCAGCGCCGCAGCGAACTCGAAATGTGGAGCGCGCAGGTCGCGGAGCTCGAGGCCGCCGAGCAGGGGCAGGCCGCGCGAGTCGAGGAACTCGCGCGCACGCAGGCCGTGGCGCAGGAGCAGGGCGAGGCGATCCGTCGCGAGCTTTCCGAGCTCGAGCAGACGGTGAGCGCGGTCGAGGGCGAGCAGAGCACGTTGCGCGACCAGGCCGAAGCGTCGGCCGGCGAGCTGAGCCAGTGCGAGATCCGCTACACCGAGCACAAGGCGCGCTCCCGTTTCCTCGCCGAGGAGGCGATGCGCGAGTTCTCGATCGACCTGGGCGAGGTGAACTGGCGCCTGGAGTTCTGGAAGTCCGACGACGAGCCCGAGGGCCTCAAGCCGCTCGACCTCGACGAGGACGAGGATGAGGAGAGCGCGAAACCCGCAGAGGCCTCGACGGCCGTGGTGCCGGCCGCCGGCTCCGCGCCCGCGGAAGCCGCCGCCAAGCCGCGCCGCAGCCGCAAGGCCAAGGAGCCCCGTGGGGAGCCGACCGAGGAGCAGCTCGCCGCGCTGGACCAGACCAACTGGGACCAGGTCCGCAGCGAGGTGCAGGCCCTGCGCCAGCGCCTCAACAGCATGGGCGCGGTCAACCTCGTCGCCATCGAGGAGTACGCCGAGCTCAAGCAGCGCTACGACTTCCTGAAAACGCAGCGCGACGACCTCGTCTCCTCGAAGGATCAGCTGATGAAGGCGATCGACGAGATCAACGCGACCTCGCTCAAGCAGTTCGGCATCACCTTCGAGCAGATCCGGAAGAATTTCGCGTTCACCTTCCAGACCCTCTTCAACGGCGGCAACTGCGACCTGCAACTGGTGACGCAGGAGGATCCGCTCGAGAGCGGCAACGACATCATCGCGCAGCCGCCCGGCACGAAGCTTAACAGCCTCACGTTGCTCTCCGGCGGCCAGAAGACGCTCACCGCGGTGGCGCTGCTCTTCGCGTTGTACCTCGTGAAGCCGAGCCCGTTCTGCGTGCTCGACGAGCTCGACGCCCCCCTCGACGAATCGAACATCGAGCGCTTCACCACGCTGCTGAAACGTTTCGTCGAGAGCTCGCAGTTCATCATCATCACGCACAACAAGCGCACGGTGGCCGCCGCCGACGCGATCTACGGCGTGACGATGCAGGAACGCGGTGTGTCCAAGACGGTCTCGATGCGTTTCAACAAGGAGGCGCACTCCGACACCGGCCTGCTCACGCCGATCGCCGAGTCGGTCCGCAGCACGCACACCGACCGCCGCGAGCCCGCGCTCCCGGCGCCGGCGGAACCGGTCGCGGCGGACGCCGAGGCTGGCCCGAACTAGGCGGATCGCGGACGAGGCGCGCCGCGCAAGCCGGTGCCTCGCGCGAGAATGCGCGCAGGCATGGGCGTGGCGGGCCGAAGCCGAGCTTCACGCCCGGCGCGATGCCGACTGCCGTCCGATCAGGACGGCCTCGAGGTGCTCGATCTGGTGGAGGACGTTGCGCGACTGCTCGGCCATCTCGTGTGAGGCGCCGGCGGACTCCTCCGCGGCGGAGGCGTTGCGCTGCGTCACCTTGTCGATCTCGCCGATGGACGTGGCCACCTGGGCGATGGCGACCCGCTGCTGCTCGGACACCTGCTGCATTTCGACCAGGGCCTTCTTGAAGCTGCCGATCTGGCCCAGGATGAGGGAAAGCTGGTTCTCCACCTCCTCGCTCAAGGACGTGCCCTCCTTCACGCTGCGGAGCGCGTTCTCGATCATCGTGTGGGTCGACTTGGCCGAGTCAGCGCTCTTGCGGGCCAGCGTGCGCACCTCGTCGGCCACGACGGAGAATCCCGCCCCGGCCTCGCCGGCGCGGGCGGCCTCGACCGCGGCGTTCAGCGCCAGCAGGTTCGTCTGGAAGGCGATCTCCTCGATGGTCTTGGCGATGTTGGCGATCTGCGCACTCGATTCCTGGATGCGCTGCATCGCGCCGCGCATCTTGCGGGTCGAGCCCGCGCTCTCGGTGACCGACGCATCGCTCTCCTGGGCCAGCGCCAGCACGCGTTTCACGCGTTCGTTTCCGCTGGTGGCCATCGACGTGATCTCCTCGACGGTGGCGTGGATCTCCTGGACTGCCGAAGCCTGCTCCGAACAGCCGTCGGCGAGGCTTGAGGCGGCGGTGGAGACCATGAGCGAGAGCTGGCTGCCGTGTTGCGAGGCCTCGCCGAGCTCGCCGGAGGCCGACCGGATGGAGCGGGTGATCTGGCGGACGGTGAAGAAGCCGCCGCCGACCGACAGAAGCACCGCCAACCCGAGGGCCGCCAGCGACGCGTACATCTGCAGGTCTGCTTCGCGCAGCCGTTGCTGGGTGTAGTTCTGGACGTCGGCCTGCACGAACTCGATGAAGTTCGCCATCTCCTTGTCGTGGGCAAAATAGGTCTTCTTGATCCGGGCGGCGTATTCCTTGTCGAAGGTGTGTTTGCCGCTGGCCGGGGGCGGGCCCGCCTGGATCACGAGCTCGGTCGCCTCCTCGCAGGTTCTGAGCGCTTCGTTGTCGATGTACTGTTTGAAGAGCCGCACGCCTTCGGGGCTGGAGAGTCCCTCGATGCGCTTCAGCAGCGGCCGCAGGTCGTCCATGAACGTCGGAAAGCGGGTCATGCCTTCGTTCACGTCGCCGGAGCCGAGCGCGTAGCTGAGCAGTCCGTTGTGCCGGCCGATCATCAGCTGGGCCTGGAGGGTGAGGTCGGCCACCACGACTTTGCGCACGAGTTCCGGGTCGGTGGTCTCGGTCGCCAGCTGCGTGATCATGCCGAAGAGGCGTTTTATCTCGTGGGTGTAGAGCAGCGTCGTTTTCCAGGGATGGACGTTGTCGACGACGAGCCCCTGGCGGAACGGGGCGACGCGTTGCTCGAAGTCGAAGCGGTTGCGCACCATGTCGCGGAACGGATCCGAGAACTCGTCGAGCGGCATGGAGGCGACGGTGGCCTCGATCTCCTTGACGATGGCCTGGGTCTTGGCGATGCGCTCGTTGTAGTCGCGGCGGCCTTCCTCGAGCTTGTCGGCGGGGTAGAAGTCCTTGTGGGCATGCCAGACGCCGCCGCTCTCGACGGTCCAGGCGTTGCCGAGTTGGAAAAGTTCGCGCAGCAACAGGCTCACCTTGCTGAAGTTTCTGAGCTGATGGGCCTCGGTGTAGCTGCGATAGAGCAGCACACCGCCCAGCAGGAGCGAGATGGCTGCACCGAGGACGTTGAGGACGACGATGCGGGACTTGACTGTCATGTTCAGGGCAGGGTGGGGACCTGGCGCGGAAGGCGCGCTTAGCGATAAATTCGGCCCGGAGGGGCGACGCTTGAGCGCTTTCGCGAGCATTCGTTCGAGCACGAAGGGAGGACCGCTGCCATTCTGCGTGTTGAGGCTTCGCTGACTGCTGCCGGAGGACGGATTGGGCGAGATGACGAGCGGCGGCTGCGGAGTTGCGATTGGCGGCGGGCGCGCTGGAGCGACGCGGGGCTCGGCGTGCGCTGGAGCCGACGCGACTGGCCCGTTGTGACAAGGACCGAACCGGTGCGATGGATGAAACGGAAACCCCAGTCAGGTTTTTTCCGGTGCGGCCGATAGCAGAGAACCGCCGGTCCTGATCCGGACCAGCGCCAATCTCCGCTTCCCATGCCCTTCAGTCATGCCATCGACGGTCGAGTCGTCCAGGTCGCCTGGTACGGCGCGGTCACTGCCGAAGATCTTGCGGCGCTCGAACAGGAGATGCCGGTGCTCAGCCGCGGCCTCGGGTTCGCTCCCGACGTGCTGCACACCTTCGATGGTGTGACCAGCGCCGAGTTCTCGCCCACCGCCGCCTTCGCCTCATCGCGTCGGATGCAGCAGGTCGCCATTCCCAATCCGATCCGTGTGGCGATGGTGGTGGTCACGAAGGAGAACGAGTTCCTGGCGACACTCTTCAAGACGCTGAACCACTCGCCGAGCATCGAGATGAAGGTCTTCTTCGAAGAGGTGAGCGCCCGTCGCTGGCTGGCCCGGACCTAAAGGGGGCGGCGACACGCCGCAGGCGGGACAAGACTTGCGCGCGGTGCGGGAAACCGGGTCAATGCGCGTTCATGCGCAACGATGCCCACGGTCCCTTGCACGCGGTTGTTTCCACGCGACCGGAGCTGCTGCGCTTCCTCGCTCCGGAGCGCATCCAGGGCTATTGCCGCAGCTGCGAGAAATACGGCGTCTATTGGTCGTGCCCGCCGTTTGCCCGGTCGCCCCTGGCGGAATTCCCGGAGTGGACGCACGCGGTGATCCTGTGCCGGCGCGTGCCCGTCGCGCCGGGCACCACGCAGCCCCAGTTGCTCGAGCATTTCCAGGAGGCGAGGGTCGCCTTCGGCGAGGCCGTGCGGCGGCTGGAGGCGAGTCGAGCCGGGGTCACTGCGCTGGTCGCTGGGCATTGCGCGGGCTGTCCGGAGTGCACTCGCGGGCAGGGGCTGCCGTGCCGCACGCCGGCGCGCATGCGGCATTCCCTCGAGGCGGTCGGCTTCGATGTGACCGGACTGGCCGAGGGGGTCGCCGGGGTCCGGCTGCATTGGCCGAAGTCGGGACTGCCCGACTATCTCACGACCGTTGGTGCGTTGCTCTGTCCGGACACGACGACGGCGGCGGAACTTTGCGGCGCCTCCGCGGTGTGAGGTCGACCGATCATCCCGCGCCAAGCGGCTCGGCGCAGCGGACCCGGCTTGGCTTTTGCGGCGGGCACTGCGTGGATCGGCAGGTGCTCTCCGATCTGTCCATGCCCCAGTTTGAATCCCTGGTCTCCGACTGGGGGCACCCGGTGGTGCACGCGCGCCGGGTGTTGCGACGCTTCTACATGGGTTCGGGGGCGATCGCGTGGGAGCGGCTCGAGTTGCCGAAGGGTTTCCGCGATCGTGTGGAGTCGCTCGGGCTTTCGTCGTGCACGGTCGCCGCGCGACAGGAGGATCCCGACGGTACGGTGAAGCTCCTGCTGCGCCTCGCCGACGGACAGACGGTCGAGACCGTGCTGATGGCCGATGTGCGTTCCGATCGCGCGGCCGGCTGCCTGTCGACGCAGGTCGGCTGCGCGATGGGCTGCGACTTCTGTGCCACCGCGCAGGGCGGTCTCGTGCGCAACCTCACGGCCGGCGAGATCGTCGAGCAGTTCTTCCACCTGCGCCGCGAGGCCGAGCGCGCGGGCAAGGAGCTCCGCACGATCGTCATGATGGGCATGGGCGAGCCGCTGCAGAATCTCGGCGCCGTGGTTCCGGCCGCGCATCGGATCGGATGGGGCGAGCTCGGCGCGGTGGGCTTCGCGCAGATCACCGTCTCGACGGTCGGCCTGGTTCCCAGGATCGACGAGCTGGCCGCGAGCGGCGTGCCGGTGGCACTGGCGCTCTCGCTTCATGCCCCCGACGACGAGACCCGGCGGCGCCTGCTCCCGACGGCGCGGCGGTACGGGGTCGAGGAAGTGTTGGCCGCGGCCGACCGCTATCAGGAAGCCACCGGCCGCATCGTGAATATCCAGTACTGCCTGCTGCGCGGGGTGAACGATTCGCCCGCGCAGGCGAGGCAGCTTGCGACGCTCCTCGGACAGCGCCGGATGCATGTGAATCTGCTGGTCTACAACCCGACCGGCCCGGGGCTCAGCGGCGTGGCGTACGAGCCGCCGCCGCGCGAGACGGTGGGTGTCTTCCTCGACGAGTTGCACGCGCGCGGGATTGTCGCGCATTTCCGCCGGCCCCGCGGCGCCGCGATCGACGGCGCCTGCGGTCAGCTGCGGGCGCGGGCGGGTGGGGGAATGGCGGGTGCGAGCGGCGCGACTGCCCCAGGGTAGCTCCTCCGGCGTTGCGCGGGTGGCGACTTGGATGGTGTCGAGCACGCCGAGGAAGCTTCCGTCGGGGGCGAAGGCCATCATCGCCGCAGTCATGGTGCGGAACGCACGAGAAGCGCAGTCGGTGTATCAGCGTCCGTCGGCCTCCGTCTGCTGTGCTGCAGCTAGCGCGAGCAGACCTGCTACCCCCGTGACGAGAATCACGAGCGGCGGCGAGATCCCGAAGCCCGCCACTCCGACCGCCCCGGCCAGGAGCGCGAAGGCCGCATCGAGTGTCGCGATCCGTCGGGCCAACGGTTCGCCAGACTTCAGGCCGGCATAGCACGCCAGGTCGATCAGCCCGAGAAAGAGGATAAAGATACCAGTGGCGGTGAACCACAGGAGGTAGTCCCGTCGCAGCAGCGCGGTGCCTTGGCCGGCAATGTGGCGCGATTCGGTGGTGAAGGTGCCGACGATGTGGACCAACCCCAGCAGGGTGTTGAGGATGCCTTTGGCCAGAATGGTGCGGCTCAATGCGGGCAGGGTGAGTTTCTTTACCATGGCGACGCGCGTGTTTACGCGAGACGAGCAGAGCCCCGAACCGAGGGATGAGGCAACCGAGCGCCGGCAGACGGCTGTTTGTGGTGGGCGGACGGCGGAGGATGAAGGCGCGCGGTGCGAGGGGTATCGGTTCCGGCCCGGCGTTGTCGTGAGTCTTGGGATATCCCCATGATCCGCCGCGGCTGCGACGAGGAAGCACCGGACGGAGACCATGAGGCTGACCATGCGCAGGTGAAGACATGACGCAGCACTGCACAGACCGGCCGATGGCTCGCGAGTGGGGCGATTGTGCCGGGACAGTTCCTACGG
>JAEXPG010000180.1 GCA_023447015.1 Verrucomicrobiota bacterium | reverse complement strand
TCGCCGACCGGTGGGAGGCGCAGTGGAAAGCCGCCGATTTCGATGCGCGCGGCGCGTTGGTCGCCGCCCGCTACGATGCGGTGGGGGCGATCGTGCGCGATGTCGTGCAGACCGCGGCGGGCGAGCCGGGACCGTCGGTTTCCGACCGGATCGACGCCGTGGTGGTGCATCCGCTCTGGGGGTGGGTGACCCTCGTGGCGGTGATGGCGGCGATGTTTCTCTCGATCTTCACCCTCGCCGAGTACCCGATGGGCTGGATCGACAGCGGCGTCTCGTGGCTGGCCGACACGGTGCGCGGGGCGATGGCGGCCGGCGATCTGCGCGACCTGCTCACCGACGGCGTGATCGCCGGCGTGGGCGGGATCATCGTCTTCCTGCCGCAGATCCTGATCCTGTTCTTCTTCATCGGCCTGTTGGAGCAGACCGGTTACATGGCCCGGGCGGCGTTCATGATGGACCGGCTGATGAGCCGCGTCGGGCTCGACGGGAAGTCGTTCATCCCCCTGCTCAGCTCGTACGCCTGTGCGATTCCCGGGATCATGGCCACGCGCACGATCGAGTCGCGCAAGGACCGGCTGGTCACGATCCTCGTCGCCCCGCTGATGACCTGCTCGGCGCGCCTGCCGGTGTACCTGCTCCTGATCGCGGCGATCGTGCCGGACGAGCGCGTGCCATTGCTCACCAAGGTCGGGCTGATGTTCGCGATGTTCGCGCTCGGCACCGGCGGGGCGTTCTTCTTCGCCTGGCTCTTCAAGCGCACGCTCCTGCGCGGCGAGGCGCCGATGATGATCCTCGAGTTGCCGCCCTACCGCCTGCCCTCGCTGCTGTCGGTGGCGCTGCACATGGGCGAGCGCGCCTTCATGTTCCTGCGCAAGGCCGGCACGGTGATCCTCGCGATCTCGATCGTGCTGTGGGCGCTGACGACCTTCCCCCGCACGCCGAACGCCACCCCGGCTGAGCAGATCGCGCACAGCTATGCCGGGCAGATCGGCCACGCGATCGAGCCGGCGATCAAGCCCCTCGGCTTCGACTGGCAGATCGGGGTGGGCCTGATCACCTCGTTCGCCGCCCGCGAGGTGTTCGTCAGCTCGATGGCCGTGATCTTCAACGTCGACGAGAACCAGTCCGACTCCACGGTGCCGCTACGGCAGGCGCTGCTCGCGTCGCGTTGGCCGGACGGGCGTGCGCTGTTCACCCCGCTGGTGTGCTTCACGCTGATGGTCTTCTACGTCTTCGCCATGCAGTGCGTGAGCACGATCGTGGTGGTGCGGCGCGAGACCGGCTCGTGGACGTGGCCGCTGGTGCAGATCGGCTACATGACATCGACGGCGTGGCTGGCGTGTTTCGCCGTGCGCCACCTCGGTCTGCTGCTCGGCTTCCACTGAGCGCGGCATGGAAGGCCCACGACCATGAACGAGACGACACAAACGATCATCGCCCTCGGCCTGGTGGCCGCCGCGCTGGGGTTCCTGATCTGGCGCGGCCTGCGGCGGCGGGGCGGGTGCGAGGACGCCGGCTGTGGTTGCGGCAAAAGCGCGCTGAAGAAGTCGCGGAAATAAAAAACCGGCGACCGCGGTCGCCGGTTCGGATGAAAGGGGAGGCGGACGGTTCCGCTCAGTTGTTTGCCGCGGGCGGGATCGTGCCGGAGGGCTTGGTCGGCGGCGGAGCCTTCGGCTGCTCGTCGATCGACTGGCGGATCTCGTTTTCGGCCTCGCGGGAGGCCTTCTTGAATTCCTGAAGAGACTTCCCGAGGCCACGGGCGAGATCCGGCAGGCGTTTGGCGCCGAAGAGGAGCAGCACGACGACGAGGATGATGATCAGTTCGCCGGTACCGAGTCCGAAGATCGCGAGTGGTAGTGAGGGGAGATGTCCGAACATGGCGGCAAGCTACGCCGGGGAGGGGGCGAGTAAAGGGGGAAACCCGGAACCATCGCGGTGGTCGCCCCCGGGTTTCCGCCCGGTGGGATCGTGTCTTTTGCGTTGAAGGTCGGGCGGCCCGGCGGGTTTCATCGGCCGATGCCCGACGCCGAGACCGTCAATGTTGCCCGCCATCTCTGGGCCCAGGCCGCGCAACAGCCGGACGCGCCGGCCTTGCGCATCCCGACCGGGGCCGTGGCCGGAGGCGCGATCCGGTATGCCTCGCTCACCTTCGCCGAACTTGCGGCCGAGGCCGACGCATGGGCCTGGCGGCTCACTCGTGCCGGGGTGCAGCGAGGGGATCGTGTGCTGGTGCTGGTGCGGCCGGGGCTGCCGTTGATCGCCGCGGTCTTTGCTCTCTTCAAGCTCGGTGCGCCGCCGATCGTGATCGATCCCGGCATGGGCCGGAAGAACCTGCTCGCCTGCGTCCAGCGCACCCAGCCGCGTGTCCTGCTCGGAATCGCTTCGGCGCAACTCGCCTCGTGGCTCTTCCGGGACGCCTTCCGCTCGGTTCGCCATCGGCTCTGGGTAAGCGGTGATCCGGCGCACCGGCTGGCGCGCGGTCCGGTGCCGGTGTTTCCCGCGGCGCCGACGGCCGCCAACGACCTCGCGGCGATCCTGTTCACCTCCGGCTCCACCGGCGCGCCGAAGGGGGTTTGCTACGAGCACGGGATGTTCGAGGCGCAGGTGCGGCTGGTCCGCGACACCTACGGCATCGTCCCGGGCGAGGTCGATCTGGCGGTGCTGCCCGTCTTCGCGCTCTTCAATCCGGCGCTGGGGATGACAACGGTCGTGCCGAAGCTCGATCCGTCGCGCCCGGCGGCGGCGGACCCGGCGCATCTGGTGCAGGCGATCAGGCAGAACGGGGTGACCAACAGCTTCGGGTCGCCAGTGATCTGGACAAAGGTGGCCCGGCACTGCGCCGAGCGCGGCCTCACGCTGCCCGGGGTGAAGCGGATCCTCATGGCCGGCGCGCCGGTGCCGCCGCCGCTCTTCGAGCTGATGCGCCGGGTCTTCCCTGGTGCGGCGCTCCACTCCCCCTATGGTGCGACCGAGGCGCTGCCGGTGAGCAGCATCTCCGCGGTGGAGGTGCTGGGGGCGGATCGCCCGGCCCAGACGGAGACCGGGCGTCAAGAGACTGTGGCGACGGGAGGTGCTTCCTCCTGCTTCGCGGCCGGCACCGCCGCGGAGACGCTCCGCGGCCGCGGCACCTGTGTGGGGCGGCCGGTTTCCGAGATGACGGCACGCGTGATCGCCATCGCCGATGGGCCGGTCGCGTCGCTGGCCGAGGCGCGCGAACTGCCGCGCGGCGAAGTGGGCGAGATCATCGTGCGCGGCCCGGTGGTGACCGAGGCCTACGATCTTCTGCCCGAGGCGACTGCCCGGGCGAAGATCTACGAGGCGGCGCCGGCGGGGGCGGCGACGCCGGGCGGGTTCGAGTTGCCTGCGCCGGCGCCGGAGGGCGCGGCGGTCTGGCACCGCATGGGCGACGCCGGCTATCTCGACGACGAGGGGCGGCTCTGGTTCTGCGGCCGGCTCGCCGAGCGAGTTGAGACGCCCCATGGCGCGCTCTATCCGGACTGCGTGGAGCCGATCTTCAACCAGCACCCGCGGGTCCGCCGCACGGCACTGCTCGGCTTCGGGCCGCGCGGCAAGCAGGTGGCGGCGCTGGCGATCGAGTGCTGGCCCGACCAGCGTCCCCGCACCGACTCCGCCCGCCGCGCGCTCGGTCGCGAGTTGCGTGCGCTGGGCGAGGCGCACGAGCACACGCGCGTCGTGCGGATCTTCTATTTTGTCGACCATTTCCCGGTGGATGTGCGGCACAACGCCAAGATCCACCGCCTGCAGCTCGCGCGAGCTCTCGCCGGGCAGCCGGGGATGGAGTTCGACAAACGCTGAGCCGCAGGCGGCCGGGGAATGTGCGCGGGCCCATTTCTGCGTCTTGCGCCGGGGCGGTTTCCCGTGCACGACGACGCATGACCACTTCCCACGATCATCCGCACGACGAGCCGGTTTGGCAGGCGGGCCTGCGCGGCGCCCGCGCGAACCTCGTGCCGGGACTGGCCTTGCAGGTCTTTGCCGTGGTGCTGGTGCTGGCGTACTACCGCTGGCCGGCGGCGGAGGCGGCGCTGCGCGGGGCGACCGAGTGGCGCGCGCGGTTCGGGGTGCTCTTCCCGATCGGGATCACGATGCTGTTTGGCGGCGTCGTGCCG
This sequence comes from Verrucomicrobiota bacterium, assembly GCA_023447015.1. Classification (GTDB taxonomy): domain Bacteria; phylum Verrucomicrobiota; class Verrucomicrobiia; order Opitutales; family Opitutaceae; genus CAJCBL01. The sequence continues at coordinate 2,164 of JAEXPG010000180.1, read as the reverse complement.
TTCCTCTACCTGCGGGCGCTGCCGGCGACGCGCGCGACCCACCCGTGGCGGGACTTCTGGTTCTACGCCGGCTACTGGGCCTACCGCGGCTTCGAGATCGACCTGTTGTACCGCGTGCTGGCGCACTTCGTCGGCACCGGGCGCGACATCGGCACGCTCGCGGCGAAGGTCTCGCTCGACATGTTCGTGTACTGCCTGTTGCTCGCGGTGCCGATGATGGTGCTCTCGTTTGGTTGGCGCGCGGAGGGCTATTCTTGGCGGCGCCTCCGGGAGCGGATGCGCGGGCGGTTCCTGCGTCACGAGGTGCTGCCGCTCTACATCACCAATTGCGCGATCTGGATTCCGGCGGTCACAGCGGTGTACGCGCTGCCGCTGCCGCTCCAGCTGCCGTTGTGCAACATCGTGCTGTGCTTCTACACCCTGCTGGTGTCGCACATGGCGGCGCACCAGGCGAAGATGCGTGCCGCCGCCGGAGCCCCGGGCAGGGGGTGAGAAACGACTGGAAACACGGAGGGAAGTAGCGGAGGAATAGACATGAAAATCTTTCATCCGATCGACTCTTGCCCCTTGCTTCCGGGAGTCGTTTCTCGTCCTCCCGTGAAATACATTTTCGTCACGGGCGGCGTCGTTTCCTCTCTCGGCAAGGGCCTCACGGCGGCCTCGCTCGGGGCTCTCCTTGAGGCGCGCGGGCTGATCGTCCGCATCCAGAAGTTCGACCCGTACCTCAACGTCGACCCGGGCACGATGAGCCCGTTCCAGCACGGCGAAGTGTACGTGCTCGACGACGGCGCCGAGACCGACCTCGACCTCGGGCACTACGAGCGTTTCACCTCCGGCAAGCTCAGCCGGATGAACAGCCTCTCCTCCGGCCAGATCTACGAGGCCGTGATCGCGAAGGAGCGCCGTGGTGACTACCTCGGCAAGACCGTGCAGGTGATCCCGCACGTCACCAACGAGATCAAGAACCGCATCTACGCCGGCGGCGAGGATGTCGATATCCTCATCACCGAGATCGGCGGCACCACCGGCGACATCGAGGGCCTGCCGTTCCTCGAGGCCATGCGCCAGTTCGCCCTCGAGGTCGGGCCGGGCAACGTCTGCTTCATCCACGTCACCCTCGTGCCGTTCCTCGGTGCGGCGGGCGAGCTGAAGACCAAGCCCACCCAGCAGAGCGTGGCCAAGCTGCGCGAGATCGGCATCCAGCCGCATGTGCTGGTCTGCCGCTGCGACCACCCGCTGCCGCAGGACCACCGCGAGAAGCTTTCGCTCTACTGCAACGTGCCGCCGAAGGCCGTGATCGAGGAGCTCGACGTCGAGACCTCCATCTACGAGCTCCCGCTGGCGCTGCAGAAGGAGAAGCTCGACGACCTCGTGGTCGACATCCTCCAGCTCGACGCCCCGCCGGTGAAGAGCAACGTCTGGCAGCAGGTCGTGCGCCGCATCAAGAACCCGAAGCATCACGTGAAGGTCGGCGTCGTCGGCAAGTACATCGAGCTGCAGGACGCCTACAAATCCATCTACGAGTCGCTCTACCACGCCGGCATCGCCAACAACGCCAAGGTGGAGATCACCCGCATCGACGCGCAGGACCTCGAGCAGAAGGGCGGGCTGAAACAGCTCGCCGGGCTCGACGCCATCCTCGTCCCCGGCGGTTTCGGCGACCGCGGCACGGAGGGCAAGATCGCCGCCGCCCGCTATGCCCGTGAGAACAAGGTCCCGTACTACGGCATCTGCCTCGGTCTCCAGATCGCGGTGATCGAGTTCGCCCGCAACGTGCTCGGCCTGAAGGAGGCCAACAGCACCGAGTTCAACCCCGACACCGAGGACCCGGTGATCGACTTCATGGACGACCAGCGCCGCATCACCGACAAGGGCGCGACGATGCGCCTCGGCGCCTACGACTGCCGCCTCCGTCCTGGCACCCACGCCGCGAAGGCCTACGGCAAGGAGCTGATCAGCGAGCGCCACCGCCACCGCTACGAGGTGAACAACCACTACGTGGAGATGCTCGGCGACGCCGGCATGGTCTTCGCCGGGGTGAACCCGCAGCGCAATCTCGTCGAGATCATCGAGCTCAAGGACCACCCGTGGTTCGTGGGCGTGCAGTTCCACCCCGAGTTCAAGTCGAAGCCCAACCAGGCCCAGCCGCTCTTCGCCGCCTTCG
>JAEXPG010000135.1 GCA_023447015.1 Verrucomicrobiota bacterium | reverse complement strand
CGGCCCCGTGCTGGAGCCGCTCGAACTCTACAAGGCGAAGTCCGGCGAGGAGATCGAGCAGCAGCTCTTCTGCTTCACCGACAAGGGCGGGCGCGATGTCTCGCTGCGCCCGGAGATGACGCCCACGCTCTGCCGCATGGTCGGCGAGCGTGCCGGCGCGATGCGGCGGCCGATCAAGTGGTTCAACATCGGCGAACACTACCGCTACGAGCGTGCGCAGAAGGGCCGCCTCCGCGCCTTCTTCCAGTTCAACGCCGATCTGCTCGGCGAGGCCGGTCCCGAGGCCGAGGTGGAGCTGATCGCGTTGCTGATCGCGTGCATCTCCGCCACCGGACTGAACGAGCGCGACTTCTTCATCCGCCTGAGCGACCGCAACCTCTGGTTCTACTACCTGCAGGCGATCGGCTACACCGAGGCGCAGGTGCCCGATGTGCTCGGCACCATCGACCGCCTCGAGAAGCAGGGCGACGACGCCTTCAAGTTCTTCGAGGAGAAACACGGTCCGCTTGCTCCCGAGAAGCGCGCCGAGATCGTGTCGTTCACCAAGATCAACTCGCTCGCCGCGCTCGAGGAGCGTCTCGCGCCCGTGACCGCCACCGGCGGTGCGGCCGCCGAAGCGCTCGCCGGCCGGCTCGCCGATTGGCGCACACTGCTTGGCGGGCTCGAGGCGATGGGCCTCGGGGCGTTCGTGCAGGTCGACCTCGGTGTGGTGCGCGGTCTCGCGTACTACACGGGTTTCGTGTTCGAGGCCTTCGACCGCAGCGGCGAGTTCCGCGCGATCGCCGGCGGCGGACGCTACAACAACCTCGTCAAGAAGCTCGGCGGTCCGGATCTGCCGGCGGCGGGCTTCGCGATCGGCGATGTCGTCATCACCGAGATGCTGAAATCGAAGAACCTCCTGCCCGAGATCGTCTCGGCGCCGGATGTGTTCTGCATCATCGGCGGCCCGGCGGAGCGGAAGGCGGCGCTGGCCGACATCCGCGCGCTGCGTGCGGCCGGTTATCGCGTTGAGTACCCGCTCAAGGACGCCGGCTTCGGCAAGCAGTTCAAGCAGGCCGACCAGAACAAGGCCCGCCTCGCCATCATCTACGGCGGCGACGAACTCGCCCGTGGCGCGGTGAAGATGAAGCTCCTCGCCGATGCCACCGAGCGGGAGATTCGTCGCGACCATCTGCTGCAAGCGGTGGGCGAGCTGCTCGGGAAAGAGTGAGCTCGCGGCAGGCTGCACTCCTCGGGACCTGAAACAACCATGGGATCTGCCGAGCCGCGCGACACCCGGCAGCCCAGGCCCGGCGCGTTGCGCCGGGCGCTGCGCTCATGCCGCAACATCGCGCTGGTGCTCGCCGGGCTCTACGGACTCGTCTGTGTTGGTGCGCGGTGGATCTCGACGGGGATGCTCTTCCCGGCCCCGCATCCGACCTACGGCGAGCACTTGGCCGGGCTGATGACGATACCGGGTGCGAACGGGGAGCGTTTCGCCGCCGTTTACCGACCGAATCCGCAGGCGCGTCATCTGATCCTCTACTTCCACGGCAACGGCGAGGATCTCGGCTCGGCGGCCGGGCAGATCGAGGACCGGGTGCGGCATGGGTTCGCGGTGCTGGCGGTCGACTATCCGGGCTACGGGCTGACCGGCGGAGCCGCGAGCGAGCAGGGCTTCTACGCCAGCGCCGACGCCGCCTACCGCCATGCGACCGAGACGCTGCGATGGCCGAAGGAGCGGATCATCGTCAACGGCTTCTCCCTCGGGGGCGCGGGGGCGATGTGGCTGGCTTCGCGGGAGCAGGTCGGCGGGCTGATTCTCCAGAGCGCCTTCAAGAGCGCGTACCGGGTGATGACCGGCTATCCAGTTGTACTCGGGGATCGGATGCCGAACTTGGCGCGGATGAAGTCGGTGCGTTGCCCGGTGCTGGTCATCCATGGCTTCGAGGACGGGGTGATCTCCTGGGACCACGGTCGCGACCAGTTCGCGGCGGCGCCCGAGCCGAAGCGGTGTCTCTGGGTGCCGGAGGGGCACCACAACAACCTCCCCGAGGTCGCCGGCGAACGTTATTGGCGCGAGATCACCGCGTTCGCCGACAGTCTGCCTTGAGACGGCCGCTCCCGTGGCCGTGCGGGCATGCCGTTTTCTACGGCCGGTCCTCGGACTTGTCGGATTCTGTCGTCTCCGGCCAGGCCGCCTGCAGCCGGCGGGCCCGGGCGACGAAAAGGAAGTACAGGGCGGGGCCGAAGGCGAAGAGCATCACCGACACGCCCATCGCGAGACCGAACATCGTGTAGGCGCCGGCGCAGCAGTAGTCGCGGTGGCGCACGACGATGTGGCAGGGAACGGCGACGAGCAGCTCGAGGATGCTGCCCTGCATCAGGCGGCGGCACATGACCGAGAGGAAGTCGGCGGCCGGGCGCTCACGGCTGAGGCGGAGGAACACCACGGTCCAGAACGACCAGAGGCCGACGACGACCGCGGCGAACGCGTAGATCTCCCACGGTTTCGCATCCTCGTCGCCCAGGATCGCCGCGTGAATCGAGAGGGCGGCGGCGAGTCCGAGGGTCATCATCATTGTCGCGCCGAGGAGGATGGTGGGCCAGAGCGCGCCTTGGGTGATCGGGCGCCGGTTGGTGATGCGCACAGGGACTAGCAGCAGGCCGAGCTGGCTGGCGCCCATCACGCCCAACCAGAGCCAGGGTGCGGGGTTGCGGGCGAGTGTCGCAAGCTGCTCGGCCTCGGGCCGGTGTCCGATGCCGAGGGCATACAGGGGAACCGCCAGGGCGGCCAACACGAGCATGTAGAGTCCGGCGACAACGAGATGCCAAGGTTTCATGGGCGGGCGGCGGCAGGCGGGGAGCAACAGTGGGGCGTGCAACGGAATACGGGTACCGACGGCGCAGGGCGAGGGCAAAGGCACAGGTGGGCGGATACGCTGCGGCCTGTCGCTCTGTGCCGGCTTCGGCCGGGGCCGGCGAGCCGGCTCAGCCCTCGATGCTGCGGCGGAAGGCGACGCGATCGGCCGACCGGAAAAACGCGGTGCCGGCGACGAGCGTGTCGGCGCCCGCGGCAAGGCAGAGGGGCGCGGTCTTCTCGTCGACACCGCCGTCGATCTCGATGCGGAAGGCGAGGCCGCGTTCGCGGCGCCAGCGGGCGATCTGCTCGACTTTCGGGAGCACGTCGTGCCGGAAGGACTGGCCGCCGAAACCGGGCTGCACGGTCATGAGCAGCACGAGATCGACCTGGTCGAGGAGATGCTCGACGGCGGTCGCCGGAGTCGCGGGGTTGAGCACGATGCCGTTCTGTTTGCCCAGCGCACGGATGCGGGCGAGGACGGCGGCGTGGTCGTAGGCGGGCTCGATGTGGACGCTGATGAGGTCGCTGCCGGCGCGGGCGAAGGGCTCGATGTAGTCGCCGGGGTTGTCGAGCATCAGGTGGGTGTCGAGGAAGAGCTGCGTGTGCTTGCGCAGCGCCGCGGCGGTGCCGGGACCGAAGGTGAGGTTGGGCACGAAATGCCCGTCCATGATGTCGAGATGCAGCCAGCGGACACCGGCGGCGGCGGCTTCGGCCGCGCTGCCAGCGAGGTTGGCGTGGTCGCCGGCGAGCAGCGAGGGCGCGAGGAGGGGGGCGGGCATGGCCACGGAGGGCGCGGAACGACCGTTCACCAAGTGTCGAGCAACGCGTGCGCGATCTCGGTGGCGAGTGACTCGGCGATGAGCGGCATCGTCTGGTACTCGGTCGGCTGCAGACCGCTGTCGACGAAGACGTCGCGGGTGGCGACGATGTTGCGCCGGTCGATCAGAATCTTGCCGTTGTGGTCGGTGAGGGTGATCTCGGCGGTGAGCTTCGCGGCGAATTTGCGGGCGAGGGCGGTGTCGTCGCGCCGGGCGGCGAGGACCTCGCGTTCGAAGCGGATGAGCCGGATCTGGAGATGGGCTTCGGCGGCCTCCTCGTTGGCGGCGAGCTGGATGCGGCCGTCGCGGGCGAGCGCCAGGCGCACGGCATCGGTGACGAGCGGCGCGGCCTGGGGAGCGAAGGAGGCATTGATCGCCGGGGCGACGAACACCGTCTGGGCGAGGGGTTTGCCGGGCGCACCGAGGTGGTAGTGCGAGCAGGCGGTGACGGCGCCGAGGAGGGCGAGCGCGAGCAGGAGGCGGGCGAAGGAGCGCATGGAGTCGCTAGGAACGGGCTCAGAAGAGCCAGAGGACCTTCTTCTTCTTCGGCTTGGGCTCGAGCGGCTTCTTGTTGGCGCGCGCGGCTTCGGCGGCCTCCTGGACGGCGAGCTTCGGCGCGATCGAGTCGAGGCGGGCACGGGCCTTCTCGGCGATCGCCGAGTTCGGATAGGTCGTGATGGCCTCGTTGTAGAAGATTTTCGCGGCGATGTAGTTGTGGCGCTTGTAGTGGTAGAACTCGGCCATCTTCATTTTGCTCACCGCGAGCTCGGTCTTCATCTTGTCCAGGCCCTGCTCGGCGGTGCCGACGCTCGGGTCCTTCGGGAAGAGGATCAGGAAGTCCTGGTAGTAGGTGGCGGACTCGTGGGCGGAGAACTGGTCGTACTCGGGGCCGTCGACGAGCGAAGAGTGGACCTGCGCCATGCGCAGATAGGCGTCGGGGGTGAGGATGCTGTTCGGGTAGAAGTTGATCATCCGGTCGAGGGCGTCGACCGCCTCGATCTTGCTGCGGAAGCGGCGGTGCAGCTGGGCGATGCGCATGAGGGCCAGGGGCGCATAGTCGCTGTAGGGGGCGTTGGAGACGACGTACTCGAAGTAGACGATGGCGCTCTCGCGCTTCTTGAAGCCGGGGAGCATGCCCCACAGCCAGCGGCTGCGGGCGCCGTCGGCGATGGCGGAGGCGATGCGGTACTGCTCGGCGATGATCTCGTTGAACTTGTCGTAGTTCGGGTAGAGGGAGACGATCTGCTGGTAGGCGTCGAAGGCCTTCGGGTAGTTGTGCTGCGCGAGGCGGATCTGGGCGCTGCGGTAGTAGGCCTCGGAGCCGTAGATCGACTTGCCGTAGTCGCGGGCGACGCGCTTGTAGAGCTGGAGGGCGCGGCGATGGCTGCCGTTCTCCTCGGCGGTGCGCGCCCGGTTCATGAGATCGAGGGCGTTGCGCCCATCCTCGCCGGCGATGGCGGCGACGGCGCCGCCCTCGACCTGCCAACCAGTGCCGGGTGTCCACACAAGCTCGGCACGGAGCCAAGCGGGGGCGAACAGGGCGACCAAGAGTAACCCGAGGGTGCAGAACAGGCGCGAGTGTCGCATAAAAATCAGGCCCAGCGAATCAGGGCGGATGCCCACGTCAAGCCGGCGCCGAAGGCGACGAAGAGGACGTAGTCGCCGGAGACGATGCGCCCGGAACGGCGGGCCTCGTCGAGGGCGATCGGAATGGAGGCGGCGGAGGTGTTGCCGTAGCGTTCCAGGTTCATGAACACGCGCTCCGGCGGCAGCTTCATGCGCTGCGCGATGGCATCGATGATACGCTGGTTGGCCTGGTGCGGGATCAGAAGCTTCACTTGCTCGGGTGCGACACCGTTCTTTTCCAAAAGTTCAACGGCGGCGTCCTGCATCGCGGTGACGGCGAGTTTGAAGACTTCCTTGCCGCGCATCTGGATGAAGTGCTCGCGGCGGGCGACCGTCTCGGCGGAGGAGGGGCTGCGCGAGCCGCCGGAGATCACCTTGATGAGGTCGCAGGAGGAGCCGTCGGCATAGAGCTTGGTGCCGATGATGCCCTTGCCCGTGCCGGGCTGGAGCTCGAGGACGACCGCGCCGGCGCCGTCGCCGAAGAGCACGCAGGTGGTGCGGTCCTGGTAGTCGGTGAGGCTGGTGAGCTTCTCGGCGCCGATGACGAGGGCGCGGCGATACCGGCCGGAGGAGAGCATGGCGCTGGCGACCTCGAGGGAATAGAGGAAGCCGCTGCAGGCGGCGGCGAGGTCCATGCAGGCGCAGGCGCCGAGGCCCAGTTTGCTCTGCACGAGCGTCGCGGTGGAGGGCAGGGGGGCGTCCGGCGTGCAGGTGGCGATGATGAGCAGGTCGATGTCGGCCGGGGTGAGCTTGGCGTCGGCGAGGGCGGCCTGGCCGGCCTTGACGGCGAGGTCGGAGGTGGCCTGGTCCGGGGCGGCGACGTGGCGCTCGCGGATGCCGGAGCGGGTGACGATCCACTCGTCGTTCGTGTCGACGATGCGGGACAGTTCCTCGTTGTTGAGGATGCGCTCGGGGGCGTACGCGCCGGTTCCAAGGATGACGACCGATTGACCAACAGGGTTCATGCGAAAAGCGGGTGTGGGAGAACGAAGCTCGAAGCCGCCGGTCTGGGCTCAGGCGGCGGGCTTGTCGAGCAGGGTATTGGCGCTCGCGACATCGGCCTCGATGTGGTGGACGAGGTCGGAGCGGAGAAATTCGCTGGCGTCGTGGATGGCGTTCATCAACGCGTGCCGGTTGGCGGAGCCGTGGGCCTTGATCACGCAACCGCGCAGGCCGAGCAGCGGCGCACCGCCGTAGCGTTCGGGCTGGATGCGCTGCTTGAGCCCCTGCAGGGCGCCCTTGCCGAGCAGGGCGGCGAACATGCGCACGGGGTTGGCCTTGAAGAGGGTCTTCAACTCGCGGCCGACAAACTTCACCAGCGACTCCCAGGTCTTGAGGCAGATGTTGCCGGTGAAGCCGTCGCAGACGACGACGTCGACATCGTGGCGGAACACCTGGAAACCCTCGATGGGGCCGGCGTAGTTGATCAGGTTGCCGAGCGACTTCAGGGCCTCGTGGGTCTCGTTGGTGAGGGCGTTGCCCTTGCCCTCCTCGGTGCCGATGGTGAGCAGGCCGACGCGCGGTCGGGCGATGCCCAGCTCGACGCGGCAGTAGTGGGTGCCGAGGATGGCGTTGTGGACGAGGTGGCGCGCGGTGGCCTCGGGATTGGCGCCGCCGTCGATGAGAATGAGGTGGCCGGCGTCGCAGGGGATGACGGGGGCGAGCGCCGGGCGTTCGACGCCGTCGAGCGTGCGCAGCTTCAGGGTGCCGGCGGCGACGAGGATCTTGGTGTTGCCGGTGCTGACGACGGCGGAGGCGGAGCCCTCCTTGACCAGATCCATCGCGCGGAGCATCGAGGCGTCCTTCTTGCGGCGGATCGCGGTCATCACGTCGTCCTCCATGGTCACGACCTCGGAGGCGTGCTGGACGGTGAGTTTCGGGTGGCCGGTGAGTCCGGCCGCGGCGAGGAGCGGATGCAGCTGCGCCTCGTCACCGACGAGGATGACGGGGCGCAGATCTGGAAAAGCATCGAAAGCCAGCCGCAAGGATGCGACGACCTCGGCCGGGCCGAGGTCGCCCCCCATGGCGTCCACCGCGATGCTTCCGGTGGTGGGGGATGGATCGCTCATGCGTGCAAGACGGCGTGTTGCCGGACGGAAGGAGCCGTCAGACCTCGACGTCGAGCACTTGACGTCCGCGGTACATCCCCGTCTTGGGGTTCACGCGGTGCGGGCGGAAGAGTCCGCCGTCGGTGTCGCGGGCGAACGTGGGGGCCTTGAAGGCATTGGCGGCGCGACGGAGAGCGCTGCGGCGCTTGGACTGTTTACGTTTCGGATTGGCCATGATGAATTTGGGTCGTGGTCGCAGCCGCGTGACGAACGGTCCCGGGTGCGGAAG
>JAEXPG010000137.1 GCA_023447015.1 Verrucomicrobiota bacterium | reverse complement strand
TTCGAGGTCTGTCGGCCGCCACGGCTTCACCGCCGGGGCGGCTTTTCGTTATGCTGCCGGTTCCGTCGGCCAGACGAGCCGCACCGGCGCCTCGTTCTTGTGAAAATCGTGGTATTCCGATGCCCCGAAGTTTTTTGGAGCTGTGTGCGGCCGCCCCCCACCCCAATCACTTCGGCACATCCCCTTTGCACAGGCGCCGCATGATTTCCCACGGCGCCCCATACGCCTGTTGCGCAGGGCAGCCACCAACATGCCTACTCATCGTTCAACACTGCTCGCCAGCCTGCTCGCGCTCGGAGGGGTTCTGCCCCTCGCCGCCGCGCCCGACACCCCCGCTCGCGTCGAGGTTTCCCTCGTCCAGTCCGCCGCCGCCAATCCGCCGATCGGCACCAACGGCTTCGGCGATCCCGGCGCCTTCGAATTCTCCGCCGGCAATCTCATCTACGAATCGGGCTTCGAGCCGATCTCCAGCCGCCGCCGCGTCCGCGTCTCCGATACCGGGGTCGAGAACGGCATCCGCTGGTTCACCTACACCCAGGATGGTGGCATGACCAACTGGGATCTCATGACCACCGGCACCTACAACGGAGCCAACGTCCGCATCTACCGCATCGTCGACACCCAGGGGAATCCGCTCCCGCAGACGGCGGGCGACGACCCCTATCTCGATCTCACCAACGCCGCCCGCTACACCTACGTCGGCTCGGCCAAGATCCCCGTCGCCGGCAGCCCCGGCCTGCCCCTCGGCGGCTGGGTCACCACCACCTATACGCAGCCCAACTCCATCGCCGGAACCCGCACGAACTTGGATTACACCGACGCGATCTGGGTCGAGAACGGGAAAACCTACTACTACAAGGTCGCCGCCGTCGTCGCGCTTCCCCTCAAGGAGGGTGAAAAGGAGCCCGGCACCATCGAGAGCAATCTCAACCTCGGCCCCGAGTACACCGCCACGCCCCAGGCGGGGCTCCCGAAGACACCGCACATCTACGTGTCCGATGGGCACCCGTTCAACGAGATCCCGGCCTACAAGAAGGACGGATGGTTCTGGTTCGCGTTCAAGGTCGCCGGCGCAACCGGCCCCGTGACGTGGGAACTCCTCGACACCAACAACAACCCCCTCGCGCTGCCCGACTTCACGCTCGACCCCAGTGGCATCCTCGGCGGTGGAACCCGCGTCGAGCTCCCGCCGACACCGGTCCGGCTCCGCGCGACCACCTCCGCCGGCGTCACCACCCGGGACTTCGTGATCAACAATCCCGTCGTCCCGCCCGGCAGCACGCCCACGGCACCGCTCCCGCCGGCCAACGTCACCGTCACCCCTTCCGACGGCTACGTCCACCTCTCCTGGACCCCAAGCCCCAGCCCCAACGTCATCGGCTACCGCGTCTACCGCTCCGAAGTGCCCCGCGCCCAGCAGCGCGAACGCGCTTATCTCTCCGCCGATGCCCCCGCGCTCGTGAAGGACGACTATGTCCTCATCGACAAGCGCCTCTTCGAGGTCGATCACATGTGGGGCCATCCCCGCGTGCGCAAAGAACGCGCCAGCGAGTCGTGGCGGCCCAACACCTGGGCGGGCACGAGTGTCCGCCGCGTGCCGCATACCGCGCCCCTGCCCGCCGCGTTCCGCTTCCCCGGCGAGAGCTGCTACGAGGTCAAGACCACCGGTTCCTCCCCAAGCGACCTCTCCGGCCCGTGGCTCTTCTTCCGCGCCAACGGCTCGGGCGAGGACCAGTGGTACAGCCAGCTCGAGCCCGGCCGCACCTACCGCTACGAGGCCTGGCTGCGCCAGGAAGGCCTCGGCGACGGCGGCCGCATCCATCTCGGTTTCGGAGGCCAATACGATAACATCGGACGGACATTCACCGTCGATGGCCAGTGGCGCCTCTACAGCTTCGAATTCACCGCGCCGGCCCGACCGACCGCAGGCAACCACGGTTGCCCCAGCTTTCGCTTCAACGGTCCCGGCACCTTCTGGGTCGACAACATCCGGCTCTTTCGCGCCGACACGCCGGCCGACATCACCGCGACGCTCACGCCGGCCAGCCCCATCGTCCTCGACGAGCTGATGGCTTCGCAGCCAACCACGGGCGAGAAGGGCATCCTGCGCAACATGTCCGTGCTCCTCAACAAGGCGCCCATCGCCTCCAGCATCGCCCTCCATCGCTACTCCGTCCTCGCGCTCGGCTGGGAGCAGGGGGTGTCAACCGCGAGCAACCTGACCCTGCCGCATTTCCTCCAGAACGCGTTGCGCACCGGCAGCTCGCCTGCCACCCGCATGAAGCCCTGGCTCAACGTCTCCTCGCACTCCACGGAGGACGAGTGGCTCACCCTCATCGAGTACCTCGCCGCCCCGATCGATCCAAGCAACCCCGCCGAGGTCGCGGCCAAGCCCTGGGCCTACCTCCGCTACCAGCAGCGCGGCACCGCCACCCCGTGGACCGACGAGTTTCCCCGCATCTTCATCGAGTTCGCCAACGAAACCTGGCACAACGGCGCCGTCAGCGATGAATGGGTGGCCGGGGGCCGGCCGGGATTCATGTTCTCCGGTACGCGCGAGTTCGGCCTCTTCTCCCATTTCATCACCACGCACCTCACGACTCGCTCGCCCTACTACAACTCGGCCAATGCCGCCGGCAAACTGCGCCTGGTGATGGGCAGCAACTACGGCGACTACGGCGAACTCGCCGCCGCCGGTGCACCGCTCGTCCACGACCTCGCCCACGCCTCCTATGTCGGCCCCAAGTGGGAGACCGGAGACAAGCCGCTCGCCACCTACGACGACCATGGCATGCAGGCCACCTTGCTCGGTTACCCCGCCGATGTGGCGCTGCTCTTCGCCCAGTATCGCAGATACCGTGAAGAACTGGCGATCGCCGGCCACCCGATGGGCATCCTCGGCTACGAGGGCGGCCCGAGCGGCTACGCCATCCCCGGCGTCGAGAAGGACGCGGGCAACCGCGAGCGGGCCGAGCAGTATGGCAAATCCCTTGCCATGGCCGTCGCCGCGCTCGACTCCTGGCTCGGCGGCAACGAAGCCGGCTTCGCCGAAATGACCTACTTCAACATGGCCATCGGCACCGAGTGGTCGTCGCACACGCCGATCGCCGAGGGCTACCGGCCGCACGCCGGCTGGCTCGCCATGACCCTGCGCAATCGCTTCGCCTCCGGCCGCATGCTCCGCACCGCCCTGGTCTCCACGCCCACCATCCCGTGGGATGGGCGCGAGCTCCCGCTCGTCTCCGCCTACACCTTCCGCGACGGCAAGCGCCTCGGCGTCTTCCTGCTCTCGCGCAAGCTCGCCGGCGTGCACGACAACCACGACTGGGGCGACGGCTCCACCCCCGTCACCTTCGTCCTGCCCGGAACCCCCACCGGTCCGGCCACCCTCTACCGGCTCACCGGCGACCCGCGCGCGACCAATCGCGCCGCCATGAACGTCGCGATCCAGCAGTCCTCCGTCACCCTCGGCCGCGAGACGACCGTCAGCCTCCCCCAGGGCTCGATCTATCTCTACGTCGTGGACACCGACCTGCCCGACCGCGACGACCCCGCCGCCGTCCCGGCCACCCCGGCCATCGCCTACGACGCCACCGGCGCCACGCTCTCGTGGCCTGCCGTGGCCGGCGCCACCGGCTACACGATCTACCGCAGCGGCAAACCCTGCTTCGACTACGCCGACGTCACCGCCACGTTCACCAGTTCGACTCCGAGTTTCCGCGACAGCGAGGCGGTCAGCGGCTCGACCTACTACTACCGCGTCGCCGCCAGCAACGGCTGGGGGACAGCCTTCTGGACCCTCGTCGCCGCCGGCGGCACCAATCACGCCGTACCGCTCGTCCCCGCCCCGGAACTCGACGGCCTCGGCGAGGCCGTCGGTGCCCTCACCGCCACGTGGCACGAGGTCCCCGGTGCCACCGGTTACCGCGTCGGACTCGCGACCGCCCCCGCCGGCCCATACACGTGGGCCGACGCCGGCATCGCCACCAGCTGGACCTACTCCGGGCTCCAAGCGGGCACCATCTACTACGTTCAAGCCTACGCCTACAACGCACTCGGCCGCGGCTCCCCCGCCGCGCCCCCCCCCGCGTAACCAGTGGCGGC
>JAEXPG010000081.1 GCA_023447015.1 Verrucomicrobiota bacterium | reverse complement strand
GGCGTGGCCGGAGAAGGTGCCGGTGAAGTTGCCGTCGAGGTAGATGTCGCCGTCGCCGGTGAAGCTGGCGGTGGGTTCGAGGGTGGTCGGGGTCGAGCCGTTGATGGCGTTGAAGGCGGCGCCAGCGGCGACGGTGACAGGACCGGCGAGGGAGCGGGGCGACCAGAGGTTCAGCGTACCAGTGGCAACGGAGATGGAACCGGTGGAGGTGAAATAGCCGCCGATCGAGGTGCTAGGCGATGGCGGGAAACCGGTCGGTGGCGTCCCCAGGGTCTTGCGCAGAGTGCCCAGGTTTTCGAAGGTGACGGACGACTCGAGAAAGCGGTCGCACTGGATGTCGAAGACGCCGCGGTTGATGATCCGGCCGGTGGCGGAGCTTTCGTAGGAGGAGGCGGAGATGGAACCTCCCTGCCAGATGACGGTGCCGAAGTTGGTGAGGGTAGCCGGCAGGTAGAAGTTGGAAGTGGCGGCGTCGCCGATGGTGACGGTGCTCTCAGGGGCGACGGTGAGGTCGCCGTCGAGCAGCATCTCCATACGGGCATTGCCGTTGAAGGTGCCGGAGTGGTTCCCCATGAGAACGACGTTTCCTTCGCCTCGGAAACGGGCGGAGGCGGCGATCGTCGCGGGAGTCGGCGCCCGACTGGAGAAGGTGGCGCCGGCGTCGACCTGTGTATCACCCGAGTAGGCGGTCGGTTGTTCGACGATGAGCGTGCCCTGATGGACCAAGATCAGGCCGCTCGAGACCAGATGGGCCGAGAGAAAGGTTCCGAGCGTGGTGCTGCTGCCGGCTGACTTGTAGATCGCTCCTTGGTTGTCGAAGAGGAGGTTCGTTCCGAACGTCTTGTCGCAACAGATCTCGAAGATGCCGGTGGGCGTGTTGAGGAAGTTGGAGGGGACGCCGCTGTAGTCGTCGCCCGTGATCGATCCGTCGTTCCACCGGACGATGCCGCTGTTGCTGACCGAGCCGGTGAACGCGTGGCTGTTGTCTGCCGCGATGACGAGGGTGGCTCCCTGGGCGATCGTGGCGGTGGTCGCGGCCAGGTCGTCGTTCAACGTGAGCGTGCCGCCCTCGAGGGCGAGTTCGCCGCAATCGATGGTGTTGGCCGAAACGGTGCCGCCGGTGACTCGGGCGCGCTCCGCCGCGGCAGGCACGTGGCCGAGGCTCCAGTTGGCGGGTTCGTCCCACTGGTTGGAGACGGCGCCGGTCCAGAGGTTCTCCACCGGGGTCTGGGCGCGGAGCGCCGGGGTGAGGAGACAGAGAGCCAGGGAGAGGACCGCGCCACCCACCCGGCTCCGGAGGTTGAGGGTATCCGAGAGCATGGGCGGAGGCTGCGGCTTCAGTGGTGTTCTGACAAGCAGAACGCAGGTGTGCTTTTCGGTGTTCAACGCTTGAGTACGCAGAGTTCGGCCGGAACAAAAAGGCGCCCGGGGGACCGGGCGCCTTTTTGAAGCGGGGCAGGGGCGTGTGCCGAAGACCCGGTTACTGCAGTGCTGGTACCTGCACGGACAGGCGGATGAACCGGCGGGCGCCGGTCGAGACGGGGACGGTGTCGCGCACGACGACGGTGCGGATGCCCTCGGTGGTGGTGTCGCTCACGGTCTCGGTGTGGCCGGGGCCGGACTGCCAGTCGGCAAGGTTGCCGGAAACCTCGGGGACGAAGGCGAGGTCGGCGACGGTGTCCGGCGTGGTGTAGGTCAGGGTGAGGAAGAGCGGGCCGCCGGCGGTGGCGGGTTGCAGCGCAACGACGGGCAGGCCCGCGCGCGAGGCGGCGAGCGGTTCGAGGCCGAAGGCGTATTCGAGGAGGTTGACGACGCCGTCGCTGTCGGGATCGGCGTGGTCGCCGGTGATCGCCGGATCGGTCTCACCACCGAAGTGGAGCGCCTTCCAGTCGGCGTAGGTCGAGGCACCGACGACGACCTCGACGAGGTTGGCGCCGTAGGCGACCGAGTAGATCGCTCCGGCGGGCCGGCTTGGGAAGCTGGAGGTGGCGAACGTTCCGGTGCTGCTGGCACCCGTGATCAGGGGGAGGCGCTCGCGGAGCGCCGGCACGAAGCCGCCGCCAAGGCCGAGGTTCAGCGTGCCGCCCAGCAAGGCGGAGCCGGACACCTGGACCAGGGGCGACGAGGGGGCGGCGTCGATCTGGACGGTGAGTGCGGCGCCATCATCGACCTTCAGGAATGCGGCCAGGAGGGCGACCTCCGGATGATCGATGACGAGGGTTCCGCCCGGCATGATGCGGAGGCCTTGGGTGAACACGAGCGGGGCGCCGTCCGCGGTCCCGGGTCGGATGATCGCGCCTTTGGCCACGAGGTTGCAGCGGACGGTTCCAAAGCCGGACAATTCGCCGCCGTTGAGCACCAGGTCGAAGGCCGCCTTGCTCAACGTTCCACCGGTGAGGCGGAGCGAGCCTTGGGACTGTGTGAAGTAGGGTCCGAGTGCGAGCTCGCCGGCGCCGATTTCGATGGTGCCGGAGTTGGCGAGGGAGCAGTCGAACGTGGTGGTGGAGGCGTCGGCGGTCTTGCGGACCGTGCCCTGGTTGATGAAGGCAACAGAGACGTTGATTGTATCGTGGCAACGGATGTCGAAGACGCCGCCGGCGGCGTTGACGATCGTGCTCTTGTGGAAGAAGGGATCACCGAGGATCCGGCCGCCGTACCAGAGCACGGTTCCGTGGTTGGTCAGCGAGCTGGAGAGCGTGAAGTCGCGGTTGTCGCTGTCGCCGATCGTGACCGTGCTCCCTGCGGCGATCGTCAGATCGCCCGACAGTTCGGGTGCGAGCAGCGCGTGGCCGACCAGAGTGCCGGAAATGTTCCCCATGAGGCGGATGGTTCCAGCGCCTTCGAAGACGGAGCCGGCCAGCAGCGGCGTCCCGGTGCCTGATCCGGCGTACTGCAGGGTTGCGCCGGCAGCGACGGAGATGCGACCCGCGTTGGACTGGGGGCTGGCGATGGTGAGGAGGCCCACCGAGATCTCGATGGTGCCGTCGTTGGTGAACGCCCCCGCGATGCAGGAGCCTGGGAAGGGCTGGAGGCTGCCGGTCTTCCGGATGGTGCCGTGGTTGTCGAGGGCGACGGTGGACTCGAGGGTGCCGCCGCACTCGAGGTCAAAGACACCGTCCGTTTCGTTGATGATGCGACTGGCAGGATCGCCGGCCGTGGTTCCGGCGATGTTGTTTCGCCCCATATCGGTCGCCGGGAGACCGCTATAGGAGTTCTCGACCCAGTGGAGGGTCCCGTGGTTGGTGAGCGTGCCGTTGAGGCGGAACGGGGTGATGCTGCTGCGACCGATCGCGATGTGGCTGCCCGACGCGATCGTGAGGTCGCCAGTCAATTCCTGGACCAACGCGGCATTGCCGGAGAGAGTGCCGCTGACGTTTCCGACGAAGGTAATCATGCCGTCGCCCTCGAAGTGGGCCGAGGGGGTCACGTTGATCGGATTGGACCACCCGCTGGAGCCGAGGCGCGCGCCGGCATCGACGTGCACGAGGCCGGCGTAGTTGACGGGGCCGGTGAGCTCGATACCGCCTGCTTCGATCACGATGCGGCCGGTGGAGGTCAGCGTGCACGTGCTGGTCGTGCCGATGGTGCCGTTGGCAGCGGCCTTGAGGATCGTGCCGCGGTTGTCGAAGGTGAGGTTGGGGCCGAGATGAGCGCTGCCGCGGATGTCGAAAACGCCGTCGGACTCGTTGATGATCGTGCCGGTGATGGGGAGACCGGAATCGAGGTTGATGTTGCCGCTCGTCCACAGGATCGTGCCGTGGTTGGTGAGGGTGCCGCCGAGGGTGAAATCGGAGTCGAACGGTGCCTCGAGCGAAAGCGTGCTGCCGGGCGTGATCGTCAGGTCGCCGCGGAATCGGTGTTGCAGGGAGGCCTTTCCGGCGAAGGTGCCGGCGAAGTTGCCGCGGAGGCCGATTTCTCCATCGCCGGTGAAGAGTGCCGGCGGCGTGATCTGGGTGGTGACGTTGGAGGCGGTTGCGGTGAAGCGGGCGCCAGCGGCCACCTGAACCGTGCCGGAGAACGAGGTGGGTTCGGTGATTTCGAGGGCACCAGTTTCGACGATGATGGAGCCGCTGGAGCTCAGTGGCGCCCAGATGACCGACTGTCCTTCGGTGGTCCCGGCGGACTGGCGAAGGATCCCGGCGTTGGTGAAGGCGAACTCGCTGAGTTGGGCATCACAGCACATGTCGACGATGCCGTCGTCGGCGTTGAGGAGGACGGAGGAGGGGGAGTCACCCCAGATGCCTCCGCTTCGGATGGCGACGATGCCATGGTTGGTGAACGTTCCCGCCAACGCGAGGAGCCCGGCGACGGTGAGGGTGCTGCCGGAAGTGATCGTGAAGTCCGTCGCTCGACCGCCTTGGTAGGTCGCTTGCCCGGTGAACGTCCCCGAGTAGCTGCCGTTCAGGGTGATCGTGCCTTGGCCGTCGAAGTGCGCGGTGGGGCGGAGTTGGACAGGAGCCGAGTTGCTGTAGCCGGCGGAGATGCTGAGTGCCGCACCGGACTCCACCCGCACCGGGCCGGCGAATGCCGCCGGCTCTGAGATCGTGAGGGTGCCGGAGGCGACGACGATCGAACCGCTGGAGACGAGCTGGGCGTTGATCGCAGCACCCGTTGCGGCGGCGCCGGCCGACTTGCGCAGCACCCCCCGGTTCTCAAGCACGATGGCGTACCCCATCAACTCGTCGCAGCGGATGTCGATGATACCGTCGGACTCGTTGACGATGCGGTCGCCGAGGTACCGCTCCATGATCATGCCGCCCTCCCAGAGGATGGTGCCGTGATTGGTGGTGGTGCCGCCGAGCACATGGCCGGCATCCGCCGTCAGGACCAGTGTCGCCCCGGCGGCGATCGTCGCCGAACTGGTGTGGCTGTATCCGGCGAGGCGGAGTGTGCCGGCGTCGAGCGAAAGCTCCGCGCACTCGACTGTGCCCGCCTGCACGTCGCCGCCGGTGACGCGGGCGCGTTCTGCATAGGTGGGCACGTGCCCGAGGCTCCAGTTGGCGGGTTCGTCCCAGGTGTTGGAGACGGCGCCGGTCCAGAGGTTTTCCTCCGGGGTCTGGGCGCGGAGCGCCGGGGTGAGGAGACAGAGAGCCAAGGAGAGGACCGCGCCACCCACCCGGCTCCGGAAGTTCAGGGTTTCCGAGAGCATGGGCGGAGGCTGGTGGGATGGGAAAACGGTGACAAGGCAATCGTGGGCCGGGGGAGACACCACCGCGGGCGGCGCTGCGAAAAGCGCCTTGCCGCTCGTCGCGCCGCGGGGTGCACTGCTCGCCGCATGTCGGCCCTCAAACGCACCCCGCTCTTCGCCTTCAACCAGCAGCACGGCGCCCGCTTCGTCGACTTCGGCGGCTGGGAGATGCCGGTGCAGTACCGGAGCATCCTCGAGGAGCACCGGGTCGTGCGCCAGCGCGCCGGGCTCTTCGACGTGAGCCACATGGGCGAGGTCGAGGTCACCGGGCCCGACGCCGTGCGCTTCCTCGACCACCTCGTGACCAACGACGTGACGAAGCTCTTCCCCGGACGCGTGCTCTACTCGACGATGTGCCAGCCCGACGGCGGCGTGGTCGACGACCTCATCATCTACTGCCGCGGCGCGCAGGATTTCCTCGTCTGCGTGAACGCCTCCAACACCGACAAGGATGTCGCCTGGATCACGCAGCACGCCGCCGGCTTCAACTGCACGGTGCGCAACCTTTCCGACGACTTCGCGCTGCTGGCGCTCCAGGGTCCGGCTTCGGTCGCGATCCTGCAGCCGCTGACGACCACCGATCTCGGTGCGCTCAAGTACTACCATTGCGCTCCCGGCGCGGTTGCTGGCGCCGAGTGTCTCATCGCCCGCACGGGCTACACCGGCGAGAACGGCTACGAGCTGTTCTGCCGGCCCGGCGACGCGGTGAAGCTCGCCGAGACGCTGCTTGCGGCGGGGCAACCGCACGGGCTCGAGCTCGCCGGCCTTGGCGCGCGCGACAGCCTGCGGCTCGAGGCCGGTTATCCGCTCTACGGGCACGAGATTTCCGACCAGATCACGCCGCTCCAGGCCGGCCTCGGCTGGGTGGTGAAGCTCGACAAGGGGTCCGACTTCATCGGCCGCGAGGCGCTGCGCGCGCAGAAGGCCGCGGGGCTGCCCAGCCGGATCGTGTTCTTCAAGACCGGCGACCGCCGGATCATCCGCGCCGGCACGCCGGTGGTGGATGCCTCGGGCCCGGTGGGCGAGGTGGTGTCCGGCACGCTCTCGCCAATCCTGAACGAGGCGATCGGCTCCGCGCTGGTGCGCAGCGGCGCCGGCGAGCTCTCCGTTGACGTGCGCGGCACCCCGATCAAGCTCGCGCCCGTCAAGCCTCCCTTCGTCACCCTTCCGGCGAAAAACTGAACCCCTTTTCCTCCCATGTCCGTTCCCTCCGACTGCAAATACGCGAAATCCCACGAATGGGCGAAGCGCCAGCCCGACGGCACGGTGCTCGTCGGCATCACGGCCTACGCCCAGAACAGCCTCGGCGACATCACCTTCGTGCAGCTGCCGAAGGTCGGCGCAGCGCTCAAGGCCGGCGAGAGCTTCGGCGTCGTCGAGAGCGTGAAGGCCGCCTCGGACCTCTACGCGCCGGTCGCCGGCACCGTGCTCGCGATCAACGAAGAGCTCAACGTGGCTCCGGAGACGGTGAACAAGGATCCGCACGGCGCGGGCTGGATGCTCAAGCTGCAGCCGGCCGCCGCTGCGGAGTTCGACGGCCTGCTCGCGGCCGACGACTACGCCAAGCTGATCGGCTGAGTGCGGAGCGCGTGCTCCCGGCGGACCACGCGCGGGAGCCGAGGAATCCCGTTCTTCGCACGGCCGCGATTCCGCGTGTGCAGCGGCCGGGGTTGACAGGTCCGCGTCATGATGGATCGAATCCGTCGCATGCGAACCCCCACATCCCTCCGTCAGGTCATGGCGCTTGTGCTGTTGCCTCTCGTCGTGCCGCTCGAGTCCGCGGCGCAGATCGAGATCCGGGCGAAGTGCGAGGGCGAATGGCTGCCAGTGGTCGCCTGCGACAACGAGGACGCCTTCGTGATGCAGAAGGGCAAACGGAAGTGGGTTTCGCGCGAGGAGATCCAGGTGCAGCCCGCGGCCGTGTTCGGGGAGGGCACCGCAGTGATCGAGAACGAGGAGGTCGACCTGGACCCGTTGCGCGCGGCGCCGCCGAAGGAACGGTCGAAGCCCGGAGCCATCGCCTTCCGCTACAAGGCGGAGGTCACGAGCCAGGGCCCGCTCGAGAGCTGCTACGCCGTGCTGGTCTTTGTGGCGAACGGCTCGGTGGGCACGCACATGGTGCCGCTGGGCAATCTCGGGCCGGGGCGGAGACGGACGGTGAAGATCGAGTTGCCCACGCAGGTCGACCGGGTGGCGAACCTGCACGTGTTCTCGCGGTCCTCCGAGGTGCGGTCGAACAAGGTGACAGCCGCCTATTCCGCGCCGGACTACTGGGCGGAGCTGGCCCGGAGCACACCCGGGATCCCGGCGGTCGAGCTGTGCAAGTGGGCGGAGCGGTTCCCGATGGTGCTTTCGCGGGACGGCCGGCGGTTGGCGGTGGTGCGGGAGCGCGAGACGCACTTCGCGATTCTCTCCTACGACCTGACGACGATGAAGGTCCTGGCGGAGGTGCCGGTGGACAAGGAGTACAAGCGCGCGACCTATCCGAAGTGGGTCTCCGACCACGAGGTGGCCTTCATCCTGGATGGATGGAAGCTCATGCTGCTCGATTTCGAGAAACGTGAGGTGCGGTTGCTGCGTGAGCGGGTGTGGCGGATTTTCCGGGCCCGGGAGGACCGGCCGGGGGTGCTGGTGGCCAGCGACTGGAACGGAGTCTTCCAATACGATGTGCACGCACGGAAGACGTTGGACGAGGAGCGGCTTTCCACCGGTTGGACGACCTTCGACCGGAAGGGCCGCGCCCGGGTTCGGGTGGAGCATGACGACGAAGTGCGGAAGGTCTTCTGTCGCCTGCCCGGGAGCGATCGCTGGGTGCCGCTCGATTCGACCGTGAAGCAGGAGGGCCTGCGGTTCACCCATCGAGCCGCCGAGGTGTTGGATCAAGTGGCGGATGTGATCGGGCCCGGCCCGGACGACGAATCGCTCTACATCGCCCATCGGAATGGTTCGGACACTTTCCAGATCGCGCTGTACGACCCCGTCAAGGGCGAGATCAAGCAGGCGATCGCGAAGCACCCGAAGTACGACCTGTGGACGCCGGGGTCGTTCAACGAGTCGGAGGTGATGCCCGACCCGGCGACCGGCGAGCCGGCGGGCTTGTTGTACCAGGGCGAGAAGCTCAGGGCGGTGTGGTGGGACGCGAAGTGCGGCGCCGCACAGCGGATGATGG
>JAEXPG010000077.1 GCA_023447015.1 Verrucomicrobiota bacterium | reverse complement strand
GCCCGGCATCGGCTCGGTGGTCGCCTATCCAGCGCCGCAGGCGACGACGCCGGCCTACGAAATCTCCGTGCGGGTGATCGCGTGCGAGGGCGTTGCCGGCGCGGCGGGCCGCCAGGCACGGTTCGCGGCGACGTGGGAGATCCGCTCGACGGCGGCCCCTGCCGGTGCCGCGCCGGTCGCCGCGGGCACCTTCGAGGCCGCACCGACGGCGTGGAGCGAAGGCGACTACGCCGCGCTCACCGCGACGCTGGGCGAGGCGGTCGCCGCGCTCGGACGCGAGTTGGCCGCGGCGCTGCCGAAGTAGGGCGCCGCGTCACTCCATGCCGATCAGGCCGGAGAGGGAGGAGCCGCGCGGGATGGAGGCGGTGTCGAGGCCCATGACGCGGCAGACCTCGGCGGCGACCCGGATCGAGTTGTTGCAGCTGCGTTCGTCGGGATAGACGTGCGCCATGGCACCGAGGAAGAGGTTCGGGATCGGCGTGCGCGCCGCGGGCACTTTCTCAGAGAAACGCAGGTCGCAGACAGTTGCGGCGGTCGCGGTGCGGAAGACGTGCACGGCGGCGAGATCGTCGCGGCGGAACGCGGGAAAGAGGCGCGCGAGCGGCGCGGTCATCTCGGCGGCGACGGCGTCCTTCGGCGCGGTCGCGAGCGGGTTGGTGTTCTCGAAGTAGCGCGAGAGGTAGGCGAGGTGGCGGCCGCCGTAGGTGGCGGGCGGGATGAGGTTGGTGTGCTCGATCACGCCGCCGAAGGGGAAGCCGGGATCGGCGACGTTGAGCCAGTAGGTGGAGCTGAGCGGCTTGGTCATCTCGAGGACCGTGCAGACGGCGCCGAAGTACTCGATGCGCGCGAGCGCCGCGGCGTAGTCGGGCCGCGCCTCCTGCAGCAGCGGGGCGAGGTGGACGGTCGGGATGGTCGCGAGGAAACGGTCGCCGCCGAACTCGCCGGCGGTCGTGCGCACGGCGGCGAGGCGACCGTCGCGGAGGTCGAGGCCGGTGACGCGCGCGTCGGTCACGATCTGCACCCCGAGCGAGCGGAGGCGGGCGAGGAGGGCGTCGAGCAGCGTCTGGAGGCTGCCGTCGATGTAGCCGAGGCGTTCGTCGCCAGCCTCGCGGGAGCTCATGCGCTGGCGGAGGCGGCCGACCATCCACGCGACCGGCACGCGGTTGGCGTAGGGGCCGAACTTGATCTCGAGCATCGGCCGCCAGATGGCGTCGGTGGCGGCGCGGCCGGCGTAACGGTAGAACCACTCCAGTGCGGGCGTGTCCTCGCGGCGGCGCCAGTCGGCGAACTTGCCGAGGAACCAGCCGCTCGCGCCGAAGCGCAGCTTGGCCGGCAGGGAGAGCGGCGGGAAACGCAGGAGGTCGCGCGGGCCGTTGAAGGGGTGGAGGCCGCCGTCGCGGAAGACGCCCATCGAGGCCGGCAGGAAGCGGAGCTTTTCGGTGAGGCCGAGTTCGCCGATCAGCCAGCGCAGCTCGGCGTCGTGGGTGAAGAAGTGGTGGTAGTAATGCTCGAGCCGCGTGCCGCCGATCGGGAAGGTGCCGAGGAGCCCGCCGGGTTCGGCGGTGCCTTCGAGAACGACGACGGAGTGTCCGGCGCGGGCGGCGAGGTAGGCGGCGACCAGTCCGGTCGCGCCGCCGCCGAGGATGACAAGGGGGGAGGGCATGGGTCAGCTTCGGGTCCTAGGTTTCTGCGACGTCTTCGGTTTCTGCCTCACGGATCTGGCCGGAGCGGCTTTGCGGCGGGAGAGTTGCTTGCAGAAGTAGCCGACAACGACCTGACGCGAGGTCTTCAGCTCAAGGTCACGGTTTCTCTCAAGGTCGGCGAGCGCTTTGTCCAACACGCGCCAATGGGATGATCCTCTGAACTCTGCATAAGGATGCAACGGCGCGATTCTGGTGCGCGTCGCGCCTGGGGGCTCGGTCGGTGAGGCGGGCATATGCGAGATGGGTTCGGCGCCTCAGCCGTTCGGAGTGCGGGCCTCAAGGCCGGCGCCTTCGGCGATGACCCAGGCGGGGCGGCGCTTCACCTCGTCGTAGATGCGGCCGAGGTATTCGCCGAGGATGCCGATGCAGATCAGCTGCACGCCGCCGAGGAAGAGGATCGAGATGACAATCGTCGCGAAGCCGGGCACCGGCGCCAACCCGATCGTGGCGAAGAAGGTGTGGAAGATCCGCTGGAGCAGCGTGAACACCACGCCGCCCAGCGCCAGCAACGAGACCGAGAGCCCGAGGTAGGTCGCGACGTGCAACGGCGCGGTGGAAAACGAGAACACCCCGTCGAGGCCGAGGCGGAGCAGGCGGCGGAAGGTGTACTTCACCTCGCCGGCGGCGCGCGCCTGGCGCTCGTAGGCGACGCCGATCTGCCGGAACCCAGCCCAGGCGCGCAGGCCGCGGACGAAGCGGTTGCGTTCCGGCATGGTGCGAAGGACCTCGACGACCTTGTGGTCCATCACGCAGAAGTCGCCGGAGTCGAGCGGTATCGGTCGATCGACAACCGAGGCGAGCAGCCGGTAGAACGCCCAGTAGCAGAGCCGCTTGGCGGGGCCTTCCTTGCGTTTGGTGCGGACCGCGTAGACGACCTCGTAGCCCTCGCGCCACTTGGCGAGGAAGCGCGACAGCTCCTCGGGCGGATCCTGCAGGTCGGCGTCCATCACGACGACGGCCCGGCCGGCGGCGTGGAAGAGCCCGGCGGAAACAGCGGTCTGGTGGCCGAAGTTGCGGGCGAAGCGCAGCGCTTTCCACCGCGGGTCGACCCGGCTCTGGGCGAGGAGCAGCTCCCAGGTGTTGTCGTGCGAACCGTCATCGACACAGATGATCTCCCAGTCGGCCTCCCAGGACGGGGCGGCGGCCTGGAGGCGACGGAAGAGCGCGGGCAGGACCTCCTGCTCGTTGAAGCAAGGGATCACGATCGAGAGGGTCGGGCGTTCTCCGGCGGACGCGGCACTGGGCGAAGGCATGGCGATCGCTCAGCATGAGAGGCCGGAGACGGCTGTGACAATCCCGGGATGGCGGCGCCGTGCGCTCAGGCGAGTGATCTCGGCGGATTTGATGGGCGTCGCCCCGGCCCCGGCGCCGGGCTACCGCAGCACGGTGTCCTAGCGCAGGACTCGGCTGTGCGACCGTGCCGGCGCAGGGTGATGATCCGGAGCGCTCACTTCCGGAGGAGGACCTCGTCCTCGCCGCCGCCGCCGAGGACCGCGTACAGCCGGACCTTGCTGGCGAGATCCGCCAGGCGCAGCGCCACGAGCCCCTGGCGGGCCGCGAAGAGCGAGCGCTGCGCGTCGAGCACGCCGAGATAGCTGTCGAGGCCCTTCTCGAATCGGGCGAGGGCGAGGCGGTGCGTCTCCTCGAGCGCCGCGACGAGCCGTTGCTGTGCGGCGAGCTGGTTGCCGAGGGTGCCGCACGCGGCGAGCGCATCCGCGACTTCGCGGAACGCGACTTGGATGGACTTCTCGTACTGCGCGACGGCCATCTCGCGCTGCACTTTGGCGGCGCGGTGGGCGGTCCAGGTGCGGGCGTCGAAGAGCGGCAGGCTCGCCTGCGGCAGGAAGCTCCAGGTGCCGGTGCCGGACGCGAAGAGCCCCGACAACTCGCGGCTGCCGGAGCCGAGTGTGCCGGTGAGCGCGATACGCGGGAAGAAGGCGGCCCGGGCGGCGCCGAGGTCGGCGGCGGCGGCCTTGAGCTGGGCCTCGGCCTGCATGACGTCCGGCCGGTGCAGCAGCACCGTGGAAGGCAGGCCGGCGCGAACCTCTTGGAACGGTCCGACGCGGTCCAGCCCGGTCGGCTTGAGCTCGGCCGGGACGGCGGTGCCGACCAGCAGGTCCAGCGCGCTCTCGTCCTGCGCGACCTGGCGCGAGAACCGGGCGAGGTCGCCGCGGGCGGTCTCCAGGGGGATCTGTGCCTGGCGGAGGTCGAGCGCGGTGGCGAGGCCGGCGGCGTACTGCTTGTGCACGAGCGCGTAGGCCGCCTGCTGCGTGCGCAGCGTGTTGATCGCCAGCGCCAGCGAGTCGCGGTCGGCGGCGAGGGCGAGGTAGGCGTTGGCGACGTTCGCCACGAGCAGCGTCTGCGCGCTGCGGCGGGCTTCGGCGGTGGCAAGATAGCGTTCCAGGGCCGCCCGGTTGAGGCTGCGGAGGCGGCCGAAGAAATCGACCTCCCAGGCGAACACGCCCACGGCGACGCTGTAGCTCTCGGTCGTGCGCGGCTGGCCGGGTTGGGCGAGTTCGGCGGAGGCGCGCTGCTTGCCGCCGTTGGCGGAGGCGGAGACGGCGGGGAGGAGCGAGTCGCGCTGGATGCCGTAGAGGGCGCGCGCCATCTCGACGTTCAAGCCCGCGAGGCGCAGGTCGCGGTTGTGGCGCAGCGCCAGCCCGACGACCTGACGCAACTTCTCGTCGCCGATAAAGTCCCGCCAGAGGAGTGCGGGATCCGTGGGCGCGGCGGCGGGCGAGCGCGGGATGGTGTCGCCGTTGTCGGGCCA
>JAEXPG010000041.1 GCA_023447015.1 Verrucomicrobiota bacterium | reverse complement strand
TGATCGACACCACCCGCGTGAAGCTGCCCTTCGGCATCGCGCAGGTCGGCAAGTCGTTCCGCAACGAGATCACGCCGCGCAACTTCATCTTCCGCTCGCGCGAGTTCGAGCAGATGGAGATGGAATATTTCATCCACCCGGATGCCGACTGGCTCGCCTGCCACGAGGAGTGGCTGAAGTGGTGCCAGGACTGGCTCAAGTCGATCGGCCTGCCGGAGTCGCACCTCTCGCTGTTCGAGCACCCGAAGGAGAAGCTCGCGTTCTACAGCCGCCGCACGGTCGACATCATGTTCAAGTACCCGTTCGGCGTGCAGGAGCTGTGGGGCATTGCCGCCCGCTCCGACTACGATCTGCAGCAGCACCAGAAGTTCTCCGGCGTGCCGCAGGTCTGGTTCGACGAGGCCACGAAGGCCAAGGTCGTGCCGCACGTGATCGAGCCGGCCGTCGGCGTCGATCGCATCCTGTTGGCCGTGCTCTGCGCCGCCTACGCCGAGGAGGACGTGAAGGACGAGAAAGGCAATGTGGAGAAGCGCACCGTGCTGCGCCTCAATCCGCGCATCGCCCCCTTCAAGGTCGCCGTGCTCCCGCTGCTCAAGAACAAGGAGCAGCTCACCGGCCGCGCCAAGGCGCTCTACGCGAAGCTCAAGCGCCGCTACAACGTCTCCTACGACGACGGCGGCGCCATCGGCCGCCGCTACCGTCGCCTGGACGAGGCCGGCACGCCGTGGTGCGTGACGATCGACTTCGACACGATCGAGAAGCCCGGCGACACGTTCACGCTCCGCGACCGCGACACGATGCAGCAGACCCGCATCACCGAGGCCGAGCTCTTCGCGCTGCTGGCCGAGAAGGTCGACAACGCGTAAGGAAGGTAGGGACGGCGCTCCGCCGCCGTCCGCTCCGGATTCCTGAGCCGAAATGGCGGACCATATCGGGATGAACCGGTTGGGACGGCCCGCCGAGCCGTCCTACCGGAAGTTGCCTGTGCAATGAACCTGGCAGCGTGTCGTTGACTGGCTTCAAACTCTTTAGAAGCCGAGCCGGGCTTTTTACGAAAACGGCCAAAACTTTAAAAGGTCGGCCTACGACTGCAGTCGAAGACGAAACCGGGATGCAGGCTTGGGTGGTGGTGGCCAAATGGCCGGCGCGCTGCTGGCAGTCCGGGGTGGCCTCGTTTCATGGCCTCTACCGTTCTTGTTCACGGAACCTTTGATTAGCCTAGCATCAATTAAAGGGACGGCGCTTTGGCCTTAATAAGGAGCCGGCTACCGCCGGTGGTCGTGCCGTTGGCCCGCAAGAAACCGAAGCTTCCAATACGTCGCAGCCTTCGGCAGGCTTGGACTGTCGGACAATCTGCTCTGAATTATCCCAGCCATGAAGCTCACCCACCTTGGCGTCAGCTACTACCGCAGCATCGGCGCGGAGCCGGTGACCATCGACCTCTCGAAAAAGATCACGGTGCTGGTCGGCGCGAACAACTGTGGGAAGTCAAACGTGCTGCGGGCCCTGGAGTGGATCGCTGGCACGACGAGAAGAACCCCTCCACTCGCAGAGGTCGACAAACACAAACGCTCTAGTGCTAATGAACTCCGCTTCATAGCAACGTTAGCCAGTGAGGATGTTGACCATCGAACCTTGCGCTCGCTTGGTCACGTGATCGTTGAGTGGAATGGACAAAGAGACCTAAACCTACGTCCGCTGAGTACGTCTTTTGAAAGGATATCAGCTGGTGAGTTTGCAGTGCTGCATTCGGACATCACGCAGAGTCGGTTTTTTGGGTCCTTGAGTGAGCAAGATCGGCGACAATTGGTTCCGGAACTTGCAGCGCGGCTCCTGCGGCCGTCTCTGGCAACCATTCCGAACTGCACGTTAATCCCGCAGTTCCGCGAGATTCGTAAAGGCGACATCTATGAGATCGGCGGCACTGGCATTGTGAAGCTGCTTGCTTCGTGGCATCATCCCGAGATCGGCCATGACGCCGATTACCAGAGGTTTCAGCGTGTCCAAGGCCTTCTCCGCCAGCTCATGGAGTCACCAGAGATTGGTTTGGAGGTTAGCCATAAGCAGGATGAGATCATTGTACGCAAAGGCTCGTTGCGCCTTCCACTCTCGTCGTTCGGCACCGGAATTCACGAGCTGATCATCTTGGCGATCGCGGTGCTCTCTCAGAGCAACGCGCTAGTCTGCATCGAGGAACCGGAAATCCATCTGCACCCGCTGTTACAGCGCCGGTTCTTGGAGTTCCTGCGGACCGCGACCGACAACCACTATGTGATCACGACTCATTCGCCGGCGTTGATCGCACCGAACGAGGAGACGGACGTGATCCACCTCTGGCTGGAGGATGGAGTTACCAAGTCGCGGCGGGCGGAGACGACGGCGGATTCGTTGCGGGCGCTCCACGACCTCGGCGTGCAGGCGAGCGATCTGCTGCAGGCAAACAGCGTGGTCTGGGTGGAGGGACCGAGCGACAGCATCTACCTCAACCACTGGCTTGAGCTGCTCGCTCCCGAGCTGCGTGAAGGGATCGACTACGCGGTGATGTTCTATGGCGGGAAGCTGCTCTCGCACCTGAGCTGCGAACGCGACGAGAGTGAAAATGCCAACGACTTCATCCGGCTCCTACGGATCAACCAGCACTCGGCCATTGTCATCGACAGCGATCGGCGTTCGGTGGACGCGCCGATCAACGCGACCAAGGAGCGCATTCGCGCCGAGTGCGAGAAGGCGGGCGTGTTCTGTTGGATCACCGAAGGGAAGGAGATCGAGAACTGCTTGCCGCCCGCTGCCATTGCTGCGGCTTACCGGAAGATCACTTGCTGCAACCCCGCGGCCGAGTTCGCCTTGGCCCCTCATGGTTTGATTGAGGATTCGCTCAAGCAGTGGCTGGGTGCCGACTGGAAACCCAAGTGGTCCTACGACGACGCGAAGCCGAAGATGGCGCGCGTCATCAAAGAGCACATCACGATCGAGAACATGGGCGAGTCGGTCCGGCGGCAGTGCGAGCAGCTTATCGCCATGATTCGGCACCGGGCGGTAACGGCTGCGGCCTCTCCGTCCTAAGAGCCCTCTCCTCAATCGAACCCCGGCCTCTGGAAGGCGCGCGCGGCGGGGAACTTCGCCTCGGCGGCGCGGCGGAGGCGCTCGAGCTGGACGAGCACGTCCAGGATCGCGTCGCCGTGCTCGGTGGCGAAGTGCTCGCGCAGGCGCGCCCACGCGGCGATCGACCGGTCGATGGCGATGAGCGCGACCTTGGCCGAACCGTCGCTGTCGCGCGGACCGTCGTCCGCCCCGTCGCGCCGTTCGTCGACGGCCGAGCTCACGGCGCGGCGCAGCTTCACCTCGATGAAGAGCAGGTACCAGTGCACGACCTCGAGCGCGTCGCGGATCGCGGCGGCGGTCGCCGCGGGGTGCCCGACGCCGAGGCGCACCTCGGTCGCGAGCGCGCGGTTGGTCTCGGTGATCGTCTCCGGCAGCGCTTCGAGCACCTGTTGCCCCGACTTCCAGTAGGCGGTGGTGGCGCGGTGCAGGGCGCCGC
>JAEXPG010000649.1 GCA_023447015.1 Verrucomicrobiota bacterium | reverse complement strand
GGCGTGGGATGCCACCCGGGGGCAGGGGACGGTTGTCGCCGTGATCGACACCGGCGTCGACTACAACCACCCGGATCTACGCGCGAACATCTGGACGAATCCACGCGAGACTCCCGGCAACGGGGTCGATGACGACCACAACGGGTTCGTCGATGACGTGCGCGGGTGGGACTTCGTCGGCAGCAAGGCGGCGGCACCGGTGCCGGACAACGATCCGGCCGATGTGAACGGCCACGGTACCCATGTTTCGGGGACAATCGCGGCGGTGGGGGACAACACCCTCGGGGTCGTCGGGGTGGCGTGGGACGCCAAGGTCATGGCGGTGCGGGCGCTGGACGATGACGGAATTGGGTATGACTCTGCGCTGGCCGAGGCGATCGTCTATGCGGCGGACAACGGCGCCGATGTCATCAACGCCAGCTGGGGCCGGATGGGGACGTCGCAGATTCTTGCCGACGCCATCGCGTATGCTCACTCCCTCGGCGTGATCTTTGTGGCGGCGGCGGGCAACGACAGCAGCGAGGCTGGGGAGTTCGTGCCGGCCAATGTGGCCAACGCAATCGCCGTTTCCGCGGTGGGCCCAGCAGACGAGCTCGCCTCGTTCTCGAACCGGGGCGCGAAGATCGAGTTGGCCGCGCCGGGCGTCGACATCCTCTCGCTGGAGTCCGGAACGAGCGGCTACGTCACCAAGAGCGGCACCAGCATGGCGGCGCCCCACGTGAGCGGAGCCGCCGCGCTGATCCTCGCGAAGCACCCCTCCTACACGCAGGAGCAGGTGCGACAGGCCCTGCGCTTTTCCGCGACCGACCTGGGTCCGCTCGGCCGGGATTCGTCCTTTGGCTATGGTTTGGTGAACCCGACGGGAGGGTTGGCGATCAGCAACCCGCTCGGGGTCCAGCTTCTGGCTCCGGTGCGCGAGGGCGAGGCGGTCTCCGCGGTGGCTGTTCTGACGGGCACCGCCGCCGGCGAGGGCTTCGACCGGTATGTACTGGACTTCGGACGTGGTGAGAATCCGGAGCAATGGACGGTGCTGCGCCAGAGTAACGTGAGCGTGGTGAACGGGACGCTTGGCACCTTCGATCCGACCGTGCTCCCGGACGGTCTGTATTCGGTGCGTCTGCGGGCGTATGACGGGGCGGGGCGGAGCTTCGCCGATGTTCTGCGGGTTCGCGTGGGCTACCTCGAGCTGACCTGGCCCGCGGCGCCGCGGTATCCATCGCAGGCGGTGATGGTGAAGGCCGGGCTTGCGCACTCCATCACCGGATCCGCGCGCGGACCCAGTTTCCAGCGTTTCCGGCTCGAGTGGGCACGGGGAGCCGAGGCGGTCTCGGGCTGGTCGACGGACGGTTTGACCGCGGTCGGAGACGGGCTGTCGCCAGTCGCAAATACCGCGATCGGGACCTGGACGCCTCCGCCCGAGGCCGGTTTCTACACCCTTCGGCTCACGGTGGAAAATGCCGGGTTCGCCAGTGTCGCGACGACAATGGTCTATGTGGAGCCGGCGCTGTTCTCGGGTGCTTGGCCCCGGGGCGTGGGCTCCTATACCTCCCAGCACAGCGCGCTGCCCATGCGGCAGCCCGACGGCAGCACGCGGTTTCTGCTGTGCGGTGCCGTGAGCACCAAGGGCTCGGTGTGCCGCTCCATCGCCCTCGATGGCTTGATGCAAACGGTGCCGTTGGCCCATGGCACCGAGAAGCAGCCCTGTGTCGGCAATCTCGACGGCCGGCCCGGCGACGAGGCGGTCGTGCCCGATGGCTTGGCGCTCAAGATCTTCTCCGGCGATCTGACGTTGATCCGGTCGATCACGGCTGTCGCACCCCGCGTGTTCTGGGTCGATCAATCGGTGCTGGCCGACCTCGATGATGACGGCGTGCCGGAGATCATTGCTCCCGCACGCGACACGCAATCGCCCACTGGAATCAGCTATCGAGATTCCGGAGCGCTCTATGTGTATCGGGCCGATGGTTCGCTGTTTTCCCCGAACTACCCGCTGTCGATCGTCTCACCGCTCGATCCCAAGGGAGAGTTTGCGCGGGTTGAGGCGTTGGCGGTCGATCTGGACGGTAACGGACGCAAGGAGATCGTGATGGCGGTCGAGGCCGCCGACTACTCCGGTTACACCGTGCAGGCCTACAATGCAGACGGCTCCCCGTACGCGGGTTTTCGGACGGTCTCGTTCAAGGGGCTGGGGTCGTACGAAGGACAGCGACCGCAGGTCTTGTCACTCGCCGCGGCGGATCTGGACCGCGACGGGACCAGCGAGCTCGTTGCGGTGGAATCGACCGAGGGCGGTGCCGGCTGGGTCCGGGTGGTGAACAGCACGGGGGGCGTGCGCCCGGGATGGCCGGTCGCGGTCTCCGCGGCATATGTGGCCACCACGGTGGCGATCGGAGACATCGATCGCGACCGCCGTAATGAGATCGTGGTGGTGGCGTCGCACGAGGTCCAGATCCTGCGGGACGACGGGACCCCGTGGGGCCCCCCCTGGTTCCCCGAAGGGACCGGTCTCGGACAACCGGTGCTCGCCGATGTCGACGGCGACGGCTATCCGGAGATTCTGGCCAGCCAAACGCGCGGCGTCTGGTTGAACGGAGGTTGGGAGTACGTCTCGGCCTATGTCGTCGCCTTTGGGCGCGACGGCGTGGAGCTCGGTCGTTGGCCGCTGCCCGGAATCTGCGGTGCGCAGGCTTCGCTCGGTCTGCCGCTGGTGGGCGATTTCGACAGTGATGGAAGGACGGATATGGTGGCGGCTTATCCATTGATCGATGGCGGGGGCTTCACCGGTTGGCTCAAGGACGGGGCCCTGACGGTTCTGAGCACCGGAGCGCCGTTCGCGGCCGTGGCGTCCCCGTGGAGCGGCAACCATCTCGATCCGCAGAACACGCGGACGCTCCGGGAACCTTTCGCAGCGCCGGCGATCACCACGCAGCCGCGGGACCAGCGGCTACCCGCGATGAACGGGGTGAGCTTCACGGTGGCCACGGACGGGTACCCGGCTCCGACGCATCAATGGCAGAGCAGCACTGTTGCGGACGACTGGACCGACCTCGCCGACGGGGTCCTGTACGACGGTGCGCGCCGAAGCACGCTCGTGCTCGCCGGGGTGGTGCCCGCGGACCTGAATGGACGGCGTTTCCGTTGCGTCGTCAGCAATCGCCTGGGTGCGGTCGTTTCGGAACCAGCGTTGCTTTCGTTCGGCGAGCAGCTCGCGTCGTGGCGCGAACAGTATTTCGGCCCCGTGTCCGATGGCGACCTTGCCGCGAACGATGCGGATCCGGATCTCGACGGGCGCTGCAACCTGCTCGAGTACGCGCTGGGCTCGGTGCCGACTACGGCGGACACGGACAACGGCGCCGCGGCCGCCACGGTGACCGATGGCGCGGGCACGCACCTCACGCTGACCTTCAACCGCATTGCCGACCCGACGCTGACGTACACGGTCGAGGCGAGCGACGATCTTGGAACTTGGTTCCTAGTCTGGAGCAGCACTGGTGCACAGAATGTGGACGGGCGGGTGACAGTTACGGACAGCGCAATCGCGGAAAGCCATCCGCGCCAGTTTCTGCGCCTGCGCGTGAGCAACTGACGCCCCATTGTCTCTCGTCGCGGAAGCGTCTCGCTTTCGCCCGATCCGAAGCCGCGTTCGTGAGAACGTGGTTCCAGCGCCTGGGCGCCCTGTGGCCGGGGGGGATACGGCGAGCTGCTCTCGCGAGCAGCTCCACAGTCTGTTTCCACCGGAAGGCCGGCCCGACCGCGGCCGGTCTACAGTCCGTGGCGCGGTGGTTTTGTTGAATCTCGCTGGGGCCTACTGCGGCGTCAGTTCGACGAACCACACGTCGTTCTCGCGGAGGGGGAGCAGGCGGGTGAAGGTGCCGTCGCGGCCGATCTTCACCGTCTCGGTGAGCTCGGGTTGGCCGGCGGTCTTCTCGCGGAGGGTGGCGACTTGGGCGCGGGTGAGTTGGGCGGGGGATCCGAGGTCGCGCCAGGCGGATTGCAGATCGTTGGCGCGGTAGCCGACCTTCGTGGCCTTGAGCACGTATGTGCCGCGTTTCAGGCCGGTGAGCTTCAGCGCGACCGTGCCCTTGTCCTTCGTCGGCTGGTCTTTGGCGTAGTATTCCTGGTTGATGATCGAGGGGCCGGGATGCGTGATCGTGAAGTCCCAGACGAGGGCCTGCACGCCGCCCTTTGGGTCGCGGCAGACGAACGAGTCGGCGTCGCTGTTCTTCAGCTCGGTATCGCCGAGATGGTTCAGGAACTTGTAGGCGTAATAGGAGGGTTTCGGCAGGTCCTGGTAATTGAGCAGGCCGAACCCGCCGTGCAGCGGGGTCAGGCGCGGGCCGGCCTCCTCGAAGATGTCGGTGAAGGTCCAGTACGACATCGAGGTCGCGGCGGCGCCGATGTGGCGGATCTTGTCGAGGATGAAGGCCGGGCTGTGGTAGCTGTCGTGGATCGGGTCGGAGGGCGTGTAGGAGGCGCTCCATTCGGTGTAGTGGAGCTCGGCGTCCTTCCGGCCGGCGGCGTCCATCTTGGCGCGCACCGTGCGGACGGAGCTCGTGATGGCGTCCCGGTCGGGCGAGAGCACGGTGCCGGCGTTGCCGGTCTCGTCGAGGTAGCCGCTCATGGTGGCGTACTCGTGGGTGCTGACGAAATCCAGCGGCACGTTGTGGGCGGCGACGAAGGCGAGGGTCTCGTCGATCCAGCCGCTGCCCGCGGTGGCGGGGCCGCCCACGCGGTAGCTCGGATCGACGGCCTTCACGGCGCGCACCGTGGTCTCGTAGAGCTTGAGATACTCGGCGCGGGCGCCGACCGCCCACTCGTCGTAGCTGAGCTTGGCGGGATTGCCCATCCAGAAGCCGTCCAGGTTCGGCTCGTTCCAGACCTCGAAGTACCAGGTCTTCACCTCGTCGCGGCCGTAGCGTTCGGTCACGTGGCGGGTGAACGCCTCGATCAGGCCGGCCCACTTGGCGTAGTCGCGCGGCGGGGTGACGTTGCCGCGCCACCAGAAGATCGTCTGCGGGCCGCTTGCCAGCGGCGAGGGCATGAAGCCCAGTTCCACGAACGGCTTCATGCCGATGCTCTGAAGGAAGTCGAAGAGCTCGTCGATGTACTGCCAGTTATGGATCGGGTTGCCCGCTTTGTCCTCCTGGTAGACGCCCATGTCGTCGCAGAACAGACCGTGGAAACGGATGTAGCGGAACCCGCACTCCGCGCGGACCTGGCGCAATTGGCGCTGCCAGTCGGCGCGCAGGCCCTCGTTGGCGCGGCCGGCGCCGACGCAGAGCGAGTACAGCGGGCTCTTCGGCCCCTTGATTTGCGCGGTGTCGACACGGATGGTGCGTTCGGCCGCCGGCGCGGCGCAGGCGAGCGACATGGCGAGGGCGGCGAGG
Source organism: Verrucomicrobiota bacterium (assembly GCA_023447015.1). GTDB lineage: Bacteria > Verrucomicrobiota > Verrucomicrobiia > Opitutales > Opitutaceae > CAJCBL01. The sequence goes on along the minus strand of JAEXPG010000649.1, from coordinate 3,494 downwards.
AGGAGGGGCTTCTTCAACATCGGGGACGGGAGGGGCTGGAGCGGGTGGGGAGAATAGGGCCGGGGCGGTTCGCGGGGGCCGTGCGAGCGCACGCCGGCGCGGGGCGGCGGTCGCATCGTTCGGGCGAGGCTGGGAGGGGGCCGGCGCGGGTCAATCGGCCGCCGGCCATGGTGGCGACATGACCAAGGATATACCGCGCCGCCGCGGAGGCTGCCAGGCCTCGCCCAGCCGGCCACGAGGGGAAACCGTACATTTTTGTGATACGGTCGTATCACAAAAATGTACGGTCGGGTCGCGCCCCGAGCCCGCGGAAGGAGGGCGAGACGCGGGGCGAGGGCGGCCGGGCTACTCGATTTGCACGATGCCGCGTTTGATCGCGGCGACGATGGCCTGGGTGCGGTCGGCCACGCCGAGCTTGGAGAGGATGCTCGTCACGTGCAGCTTCACCGTGCCCTCGACGAGGTTCAGCTCGGCGGCGATCTCCTTGTTGCTCAGACCGCGGGAGATGAGCTTGAGGACCTCGAGCTCGCGTGCGGAGAGGTTGGAGAGGATCCGGCCCGCCAGGCGACGGGCGATTTCGGGCGGCAGGAACTGCTCCCCGGCGTGGACCTTGCGGATCGCCTCGAGGATCTGGTCGAGCGGCATCTCCTTCACGGCGTAGCCGGCGGCGCCGGCCTGCATGGCGGAGCCGATGTCGTCGCCCCCGCTGTAGTTGCTCAGAACGAGGATGCGCGCGTCGCCGAACTCGCGCCGGATCTGGCCGATGGTCTCAAGACCGTTCTGGCGCGGCATCCGCAGATCGAGGACGACGACATCGGGGCGCGCGGCGCGGTAGGCGTCGAGGGCCTCGGCGCCATTCTCGGCCTCGGCGACGACCTCCAGGTCGGGCTCGTGGTTGGCGGCCGAGGTGAGGCCGATGCGCATCAGGATGTGGTCGTCGACCAGCAGGATCCGGATCTTGGGTTTCGCTTTCGCGGTGGCCATGGGTGAGGAGTCAATCCCGGGGGACGGGCAGTTCAAGACGGACGAGCGTGCCGCGGCCGGGCGCGCTCTCGATCCGGATGGCGCCGCCGATCTTGGCGGCGCGGTTGCGCAGGCTGCGCAGCCCGAAATGGCCGGTGGCGGCGGGGCGGTCGGCGACGAAACCGCAACCGTCGTCGGCCACCTCGAGCACCAGCCGGTCGGGCTCGTAGCGCAGCGCGACCGTCACGGCCGGGGGGGCGGCGTGCTTCACGGCGTTGTTGACCGCCTCCTGCACGATGCGCAGCAGGTGGTGCTCGGTCGCGGAGGGGAGGCGGCGCTGCTCGCCGGATACATTGACGGCGGTCCGGATCGTCTCGGGCACGATCCGGCCGAGGAGCTTCTGGAGCGCGACGGGCAGCTCGGAGTCCTCGAGCAGGGGCGACTGCAGGCCCCAGAGGGCGTGTTGCACCTCGGTGCGGCTGAAGGCGGCCATGTTGCGGGCGAGGAGCAGGCCGTCGCGCACCTCGGCCGGGCAGGCCGGGCGCTTGGCGGTGGTCTCCAGCTGGATCATGATCGCGTTGAGACCCTGGGCGATGCCGTCGTGGATCTCGCCAGCGAGGCGGTCGCGTTCGGCGAAGGTGGCGGACGTGCGCACCTCGCGCTCGAGGCGGGCCAGGGTCGCATCGCGTTCGGCGGTGCGCTGGCGCACGCGCCGTCGCAGGATGTGGATCCAGGCGAGGGCGAGCAGCGCGGCGGTGGCGAGGCCGCCGGCCGCCAGCAGGGTGCGCTTGACGACCCACCACGGCGGCTTGCGCAGCACGACGACATCGGCGGGCGAGCGCAGCAGCAAGTGGACGGGCAGGGGCGCCATGGTGACGTAGCCGGCCGGCTCCGGGCGGCCGCCGCCGAACCCGCGGGTGAGGACGCCGGTGAGCTCGAGCGTGCTGCCAGGAGGGATGGTGTCGTCCACGCTTGCCGGTCCGGGGAGCAGGGCGCGCAAGCTCCTGCTCCCGGTCTCCAGCGTCAGCGTCACGCCTCCTGCGTCCGGCTCCCGGCGGAGCAGCGTCGCGCGCAGGCGACCGAGCGGGGAGCGACCGGCCGCTTCCTCGAGCGCGCCCGGATCGAACGCCACGGGGGCGATGTCGGATGGTGGGGCCGCGGCGGCGCGCCAGCGTGCGTGGCGGAACACGACCTGTTCGTTGTCGCCCCAGTCGGGGAAGCCGACCGCTTCCACAGCCGCGCCCACGGGGAGGGCGACGGGTTCGGCGAACTCGAGGCGCATGCCGCCGGTGGCATCCTGGAGGTAGGCTACGGTCTGCCGGCTCGCGGTGACGACACCGGCGATCCGCGCGAACTGTCGCGCCCGGTGGCGGACCGCCTCCGCGGTGAACGCCTGCGCCGCCTCCAGCGGTTGCGAAAACGGGTCGGCCGGGGCCGGGGCAATCGTCTCGAGATGCTCGGCGGAGGGCACGAGCAGCAGGGCCTCGCGTTCGCTCGGGTAAGCGATCACCCCGCGCAACCGAACGCGGGCGTTGGCCAGGCGGGCGAGGTTCGCACGGGACATCCCGGGGAGCGCTACCCGCAGGATTTCGCCGTCCGCTTTGAACTCGGCCAGTTCCTCGGCGAGCGCGGCGCGGAGCACGCCCTCGATCGCGATCCAGGTGCCTTCGCCACGCCGGGGCAGGAGGTACTCGGCCGGGTGGCGGACCGGTTGGGGCATCGCGGCTTGGCCGAGGGGCAGCACGGTGTCGGCGACGATGTCCTCGCTCGGGGGGGACCAGCCGGGGTTGCTGTGCAGCTCGACGTAGCTGCCGGCGGGCGGGGCGAAAACGGGCGACGGGGTGCGGCTGCGGACGAAGGTGCCGCCCGAAGCGTCCTGGATCGCCAAGTACTGATGGCCGGCGACCGAGCCGCAGAAGGTGACCACGCCGCGGAAACGGTACACGTCGAAACGGGGCCGGGGGCCGTCGCCGTTCAGTCGGGCCACCTCGACCAGGGGACGCCAATGCCGGTGGGGCGCGATCAACGACCGCTCGGAGCGACGCACCCAGGCGTCCGCGAGGATCGGGGTGGGACCGGACCGGCCGGGCACCCCGACCGCCTCCACGATGTCGCCGACGGCGAACTCGGCCGGATCGCGGGGGCGGATGACGACCGAGTTGAAGTAGCGGTCCAGCCGCAGCCAGACCGGGGCCGGCTGGTCGCGGGCCGCCTCCGGGAGTATCCGGGTCGTGCGCCCATCGGCCGACTGGCGCCACTGGAGGCGCACGGTGGTGCGGCCGTTCTCCACGATCTGAAGGAGGCCGACATACTGCGCGTCCGGCGCGAGGCTTTCGCGGATCATGAGGCCCGCGCGGGCGTCGGGCGTCGTTGAGTCGAAGGATTGGAGACGCGTGATGAAGCTGCCCGCCCCGGCCAACGGCGCGTGGATGAAGGTGAACTGGTCGGGCGGGTCGCCGATCGCGTTGCCCACGCCGTCGATCGTGAGGGAGCCGGGGGGGGGCCCCCGCCCGCCCCCCCCGGCCGGGGGG
>JAEXPG010000624.1 GCA_023447015.1 Verrucomicrobiota bacterium | reverse complement strand
TGCCTGCGGTGCGCGTTCCCGCCACGAATGCCGGCTCATCCCCGAACACGAACCGTTCGCCATTCCATGTCGCAATCCTCCGCCACTCCTCCGACCGGCACCAAAGGCTGGGTCTCCTTCCGTCCCGAACTCAAGGTGCTCGACTGCACCGTGCGCGACGGCGGGCTGATGAACGACCACAACTTCCCGCTCGAGTTCGTCCAGGCCATCTACCAGGCCGATGTCGCCGCCGGCATCGACTACTTCGAGATCGGCTACAAGGGCATGGCGAGCATGTACCCGAAGAACAAGTATGGCGTCTGGAAGTGCTGCTCGGAGGATGATATCCGCCGCGTTGTCGGCGACCAGCGGACCGGCACGAAGGTCTCCGTCATGGCCGACGCGGAGCGCACCGACTACCACCACGACATCCTGCCGCGCGACAAGAGCATGGTCGACATGTACCGGGTGGCCACCTACATCCACCAGATCCCGGCCGCGCTGGAGATCGTGAAGGACGCGACCGACAAGGGCTACGAGACCTGCCTGAACATCATGGCCGTCTCGACCGTGCCGGAGAGCGAGCTCGACAGCGCGCTCGAGGTGATCGCGCAGTCGCCGGTGAAGGCCCTCTACGTGGTCGACAGCTTCGGCACCCTCTACAGCGAGCAGATCCGCGACCTCGTGCACCGTTTCCAGAAGTTCACCAAGCCCGCGGGCAAGGAGATCGGCATCCACACGCACAACAACCTCCAGCTCGCGTTCGCCAACACCATCGAGGCGATCGTGCTCGGGGCGAACTACGTCGATGCCAGCATCGGCGGCCTCGGCCGCGGCGCGGGCAACTGCCCGATGGAGCTGGCGCTGAGCTTCCTGCACAACCCGAAGTTCAAGATGCGCCCGATCCTCGAGGCGCTGCAGAAGAACGTGGAGCCGATGCGCGAGGAGCTCCGCTGGGGCTTCGCGATCCCGTACATGCTCACCGGCTACCTCAACCAGCACCCGAAGGCCGCGATGGCGTTCATGGAAGGCGACGACTTCCGCGACATCGTGAAGTTCTACGATCAGGCGCTCGCCGAGCCCTGAGCCCGGAGCAACGCCGACATTTCCCGAGGCGCGCAGTCGACTGCGCGCCTTTTTTGTCGCCGGACGCGCCGGCGGGGGCGGGCGCGGTGTCCCGCGAAACCGGCATTGCCGGCGGTCGGACCGGTCGCACACTCGCGGCAGCTCCAACCCACCTTCCGCCGTGAATCTCCGCATCAAACGCCTCACCCTCACCGCCAAGCTCCCCGTGCGCACGACCGAGCACGCCAGCTGTTTCGACGTCTATGCCGACATGGACGGCGTGATCGCCCCCGGCGAGCGGTTGCTGGTGAAGACCGGGCTGTCCGTCGCGGTTCCGCCCGGTTTCGAGGTGCAGGTGCGCAGCCGCAGCGGGCTGGCGCTCAAGCATGGTGTGATGGTGCTCAATTCCCCCGGCACCGTCGATGCCGACTACCGCGGTGAGGTGGGGGTGATCCTGATGAACCTCGGCAAGGAGACCTTCGGCTTCAAACGCGGCGAGCGCATCGCGCAGATGGGCGTGTACCGCGTGGAGCTGTGCCCGATCGAAGAGGTCGAGATGCTCGACGAGACCGCGCGCGGTGCCGGTGGTTTCGGCAGCACCGGGCGCTGAGTCCGGCGGCTCCGGCCGCGGCCGGAGCCGTGGGTGTTTGCCCGTGGGGGAGCTCCGCCTCGCCCGCCCAACGCAAGCGGCGTTTCCCCCAACGAGGCGGCCGTCTACTGCGGTCGGCCTCCCGCGTGCAGCGCCGACCGCTCAATCCTTGCGGCGGTAGATGCGGACCTCGTCGGCCTCGTCGACCTGCTCGTAGTTGGCCGCGATGTAGTCGCGCATCGGCGCCCAGCTCTCGTGGCCGAAGAGGCGGCGGTCCTGGAAGCCGAACTGACGCGGTGCGACGGCGTCGACGAACCAACGCGGGCGGTTGCGCTTGAGGTCGAAGAGCAGGCGGTCGCGGTAGTGCGACTGGAGCGGGCCGTCGCCGATGATGAAGGCGCCGTGCGCCTCGCGCGCGCCCTGGGCGAGGCCGGTCTCGACGTGGTACTTCGGTGCCCAGCCCCAGACGACCATGCGGTCGCCGGGGGAGACGAGTCGCTGCAGGTGCCAGCCGACGGTGCTGACCTGTTTCTCCCGCCAGCGGGAGAGCATCCCCGCCATGGGGCGTTCCTGGCAGCCGATCTGCCAGGCGGGCCAGGCGGTCGTGACCAGGAGGAAGACTCCCGCCAATGCGGGCAGGAGCCGGCGGGGCGCGGCGGTGGCTTGGGCGAGAAGATGGCGGTGGGCGCCGGTTAGGCTCACCACCGACAGCCAGACGAGTGGCAGCACGAGGAAGTGCACGTAGTGGCGGAACATCCGCCCGGGGCTGACGATCGCCACGGCTGCCGCGGCGAGCAGCAGCCAGGCGCCGAGGAGCCTGCCCCGGCTGGCGCGGTCGACGCCCCAGGCGGGCACCAGCACGAGCAAGCCGAACGCCAGCGTTCCGAGCACCGCCACGGTGCTGCCGCGGATCGGGTCGATCAGGTCGAAGAAGACCTCGGGGCTGTCGCAGACGGCGTAGCCGCGCTCGCCGGCGTAGAGGAGGTTGCTTTTCCAGAAGAAGATCTGGACCTGGTAGTACAGCCCGTAGAGCCAGAGGTACGCGGCGAAGAGGACGAGCGGCGTGGCGGCACCGAGGATCAGGGCGAGGGTGCGCGAGCGGCGATCGCGCCGGGTCGGGTCGGCCGCGTCCGCGGCGAACGGGGCGAACCAGACGGCGCCGACGAGCAGCAGGCCGAGGGCGGCGGCGACGGGCAGCGCCTGCGGCTTGGCGAAGAGCGAGGCGGTGGTGAGGAACCCGGCGAGGCCGAGCAGCGGGAGCCGGAGGCGCGGCCGGGCGGTGGTCAGGCCGACGGCGCCGGCCCAGCCGGCGAGCGAGAGGAAGAGGAGCGGCGCCTGTTCGCTGCTGTACTGCGCCATGTCATGGAACCACCGGCACGCCCAGAGGTTGACGGCCGGCAGGATCGCCAGCCGCGCCGCCCACTCGGGGACGAAGCGCCGCGCGGCGCCCCAGAGCGCGAGCACCGAGACCGCCTGCAGCAGGGCGGTGAGGACGCGCACTCCGATGTAGTCGAGCGGCAGGCCGAGCGGGACGGTGAGGAGGAGCGTGCAGGGGTTGAGCGGGCCGGAGGTGTGGCAGTCGAGGCTCTTCCACGGGAGCCCGCCCTCGCGCAGCGTGAGCGCGCCAGCGATCCACTGCGCCTCATCGGGGTTGTCGAGCTGGCCGGCGAACCAGATCGGCCAGCGGAACGCGGCGAAGACGAGCAGGACGGCGAGGACGAAGAACGTGTTCGAACCGAGGAGCCGGAGCCAGCGCGGGCGGAGGTCGGGAGCGGGCGCGGCGTTGCCGGAGGCCGCGGCGAGCGGTGCCAGCACGGCAACGAGCAGCGCCGCGAAGACGCCCCAGGCGAGGCCCCAGTAGCCCCAGGCGTGGTGGTCGAACCAGTCGAAGAGGTGGCCGATCGCGGGGCCCATGGGTAGGTCACTTCCGCCGGTAGTCGCCGCGGCTGAAATATTTCTCCAGCCAGACGTAGGCGCAGATGAAGAAGTAGCGGGAGCCCATCTCCTTGATCTTGAGCTTGGCCACACCGTATTTGCGGTTCTGCCACGAGATGGGGCAGACCTTGAAGGTGAACCCGCGCACGATCGCCTTCAGCGGGATCTCGACGGTGAGGTTGAAGTGCGGCGCGATGAGCGGGCGGCAGCCGGCGATCACGGTGCGGCGGTAGGCCTTGAACGCGTTGGTCGTGTCGTTGAGTCCGTGGCGGAACCCGAGACGCACGAGGAGGTTCGCCAGTCGGTTCACGAAGAGCTTGATGCGCGGGTAGTCGATGACCTTGCCGCCCTTCACGAAACGCGAGCCGAAGGCGCAGTCGTAGCCCTCGTTGAGGATTTTCCAGTAGGCGACGGCGTCGGCGGGCGAGTCGGAGGCGTCGGCCATCATGATGACGCAGGAGTCGCCGGTCATGTGGTTGAGGCCCCAGATGATGGCGCGGCCGAAACCGTGCGGGCCAGGGTTCTTGGTCGGCGCGAGGGTCGGGACCTTCTGCTTGAGTTCTTGGAGCACCTTCCAGGTGCCGTCCTTGCTGCCGTCGTCGACGACGACGATCTCGTGCGGGATGCCTTCGCGGGTGAAGGTCTCAAAGATGTCGGTGACGGTGCCCGGGAGGGATTCCTCCTCGTCGCGGGCGGGGATGACGACGGAGTAGAGCTTGAGGGGGGCGGCGGACATGAACAGCGGCGGGCTGCGATGGTGGTTTGCCGATGGGCGATGGTCGGAAGCGTCAGAACGGCGCGGAGAGGTCGAGCCACTCGGGATGCTTCTGGGCGTGGACGGCGATCTCCTCGAGGATGGCGGGCAGCGGGGTCTGCGGCTGCCAGCCCCAGACGTTGGCGGCGTGGGAGGCGTCGAGCACCATCCAGGCGATGTCGAAGGGGCGCGGCTGCGGGTCGGACGCGACGGCGTGTTGGCCGAACCGGCCGTCGCACCACGCGGTGAGCTGCTGGAGCGACATCGAGGCGGCG
>JAEXPG010000593.1 GCA_023447015.1 Verrucomicrobiota bacterium | reverse complement strand
GGGGAACGGAGGACGGAGGACTGAAAACAGAGGACGGAGGGGCGGGACGGCGCGGGCACACACGGTGACGACCGGCTGTCGCTCCGGTTCTCCGAAGGCGGGAGGCGCTGCCGGCTTCAGGTGCCGTTCACGAGGGCGACGCAGTCGAAGAGCATGCGGCCGCCGGGGAACGGACGGGCGGCGGTGATGAAAACGTGGCGACCGGCGGCGACGAAGGGAGCGGCGGCGGACAGGCGCTGGCCGATCTGGCCCTCGCGTTCGACCGCAGCGACCCACTCCGCGTCCGGGGCGAGGACGAAGATGCCGCCGGGCTGGGCGGCGAGGACGGTGAAGGGCATGACCTTGGCCGGGCGGCCGGCCGGGAGCGCAGGTTCGGAGGGTGTGGGTGCAGCTGGGGCGGCGACAGGTGCGGCGGGTGTGACCACCTGGGCCTGCTTGACCTCGAGCTTGATCATCCGGGCGACGGCCTCGGGTCCGGCCTCGCCGAGACCGGCGCTGACCCAGTCGAGCAGGAGGTTGCGGACGTCGTTGAGATCGGTGGCCTTGGCGATGGGGTCGATGCCGCCGGTCTTGCGCATCGCCTTCACCAGGCTGGAGATCTCCTTCAGGTAGACGTTTTTCTGCGCGCCGGGGATGTAGTACATCACCACGAGGTGCACGAGTTTACCGTCGGAGGCACCGTACTCGATGCCGTTGGCGGACCAGCCGATGGCGCAGAAGAGCTCGCCTTCCTCGCGGCGGGCGCGGACATGCGGGACGCCAACGCCCATGCCGATGCCGGTATTGCACTCCTCTTCGCGCTGATTGATCAGCTCGATGGTATCGGTGCCGACCTCGATGTCGGGGTTGGCGTCGAGAATGCGGGCGAGGAAGCCGAGTGCGCGCGGCTTGCCGCCCGGTTCGGGCAGTTCAAAGAGGCGACCGTCCTGCAGTGCGGTGAGGATGCTGCGCATGGGAGAGCGCCGTCGACTTCAACGGCCCGGCGAGCTTGCGCAGCGGCGTTGCCTCAATCGAGCCCGAAGCGGCGCAGGAACCACATTTTCACGGTGTGGGTCAGCACGCTGTAGGTGATGAGGAAGCCGGCCATCCAGAGGAAGAAGACCTTGGGCAGCGGGACCAGGCCGAGGAAATGCGCGAGCGGCGAGAACGGCAGCCAGCAGCCGATGGCCATGACGGCGATGGTGGTGAAGAGCATGCTCTTGCTGGCGCGGCTCTGGAAGAACGGGATCCGCTGGGTGCGGATGATGTGGACGATGAGCGTCTGCGTGAGCAGCGACTCCACGAACCAACCGGTGTGGAAGAGTTTCTCGAGGAATGTCTTCTCCTCCAGCGAGGTGCCGGCGGCGGAGAACGCGGCCGCGCCGAAGAAGTAGAGCATCAGGAAGAAGGTGGCGTAGTCGAAGATCGAGCTGATGGGCCCGACGAAGATCATGAAGTTCCGGATGCTCTTGATGTTCCAGCGGCGGGGCTTGTCGAGGTACTCGGGGTCGACGTTGTCGAGCGGGATGCCGACCTGGGAGAAGTCGTAGAGCAGGTTGTTCACGAGGACCTGGATCGGCGCCATCGGGAGGAACGGCAGGAAGTACGCGCCGCCGACGACGGAGAACATGTTCCCGAAGTTCGAGGAGGCGCCCATGCGGATGTACTTGATGATGTTTCCGAAGACCTTTCGGCCCTCCATGATGCCGTCCTCGAGGACGAGGAGGCTCTTTTCGAGGAGGATGATGTCGGCGGACTCCTTCGCGACGTCGACGGCGGTGTCGACGGAGATGCCGACGTCGGCGGCCTTCATGGCGAGGACGTCGTTGATCCCGTCGCCCATGAAGCCGACGACGTGGCCCTTGGCGCGGAGGGTCTTGATGACCTTCTCCTTCTGGTCGGGGGTGAGGCGGGCGAGGACGTTCGCTTCGTCGACCTCTCGGGCGAAGGCGGTCTCGTCCATCGCGGCGAGCTGCGGGCCGGTGACGATGCGCGTGATGGACATCTGGACATCGTGGCAGACCTTGCGGGTGACGAGCTCGTTGTCGCCGGTGAGGATCTTCACGGCCACGCCGGAGCGGGTGAGCGCGGCGATGGCGCGGGCGGAGGTGTCCTTGGCGGGATCGAAGAAGGCGATGTAACCGAGGAGGATGAGCTCGGACTCGTCGGCGACGGAGAAGGTCTGCTTTGTGCGGTCGAACTCGCGGTAGGCGATGGCGAGCACGCGGAAGCCCTCGGCGGAGAGGGCGCGGTACTCGTCCATGAGGTCGTCGCGGATGAGCTTGATGAGGGGGTTGATGTCCTCGTCGACCTGGTAGTTCTCGCAGGCGGCGGCGACCTCCTCGACGGCGCCCTTGCAGATGAGCACGTGGCGGTCCTCATAGTCGATGACGACGGACATGCGGCGGCGCCGGAAGTCGAAGGGGATCTCGTCGACCTTCCGGCAATCGCGCTCCACGTCGAGCTCGGTGTGGGCGAGGATGGCGCGGTCGAGGAGGTTGCGCAGGCCGGTCTGGTAGAAGCTGTTCATGTAGGCGTAACGCAACACGTCCTCGGAGGAGCGGTTGGTGACGTCGACATAGCGCTCGAGGACGACGTGGTCCTGGGTAAGTGTGCCCGTCTTGTCGGTACAGAGAACGTCCATCGCGCCGAAGTTCTGGATGGCGTGGAGATGCTTCACGATGACCTTCTTGCGGGCCATCATCAGCGCGCCCTTCGAGAGGCAGACGGTGATGATCATCGGGAGCATCTCGGGGGTGAGCCCGACGGCGACGGAGAGGGCGAAGAGCAGGGCGGAGACCCAGTCGTGCTTGGTCAGGCCGACGATGAGGAACGTCGCCGAGACCATGACGATCATGAAGCGGATCATCAGCCAGGTGAAGCCGTGCACGCCCTTGTCGAAGCTGGTGAGCTCGCGCTTGGCGCCGAGCTTCTCGGCGAGCGACCCGAAGTAGGTGCGCGCGCCGGTGGCGACCACGACGCCGCGGGCCGAGCCGCTCAGCACGTTGGTGCCCATGAAGCAGGCGTTCGTGCACTCGAAGGCGGGGCGGTCGGCGGGCTGGGCGGCATCGGCGTTCTTCTCGACCGGCATCGACTCGCCGGTGAGGGCGGACTGGGTGACGAAGAAGTCCTTGGCGGAGAGGATGCGCAGGTCGGCCGGGATGAGGCTGCCGGCGGCGAGGACGACGATGTCGCCGGGGACAACCTCCTCGAGCGGGACCTCGACCTCCTTCTGGTCGCGCAGGACGGTGACGGTGGTCTTGACGAGCTTCTGGAGCTTCTCGACGGCGCGGGAGGAGCGCGCCTCCTGGATGTACGAAAGGAAGACGGAGAGGAACAGCATCGCGCCGACGACGATCGTCGAGCGCAGGTCGCCCATGACGTAGGAGACGGTGGCGATGACGAGCAGCTGGATGACCAGCGGATTGCGGCAGCGCTGGAGCAGATCCATCACGACGGACTGGCGTCCGCCGGCGGCGACGGTGTTGGCCCCGTGTTCGTCGAGGAACTCGGCGGCGCGTTCGGCGGAGAGCCCGTTGGCGGTGGTGCCGAGCTGCTGGAGCAGGTCGGCCTCGGGCTGGGTGAAGCGGACGTTGTCGACGGGCACGGGAGCGGTGGGGCGCGGACGGTGCGGAGCGCGGGTCAGAGCCATCTGCGGCGCTTGAGGTAGATGAAGAGCGCGACGGTGCTGACGACCGTGATGGAGACCGCCACCCAGTAGGCGGATCGGGAGGCGAGCAGCGGCGAGTGTTTGAAGTTCATCGAGAACCAGCTGCCGATGATCATCAGCGGGATGGCGACGGCGGTGAGGCCGGTGAGCACGCGCACCCCCTCGTTGGTCTCGTGGCTGGAGCGGTTGAGGAAGAGCTTGAAGACGAAGATGAGCTGTTCGGACCAGGATTTCACCTGCTCCTCCAGCCGCACGAGGTCGTCGGAGAGGTCGCGCAGGTAGGGCAGGAGCTTGGGGCGGACGAAGCCGGTGCGGCCGGCGGCCAGCGCGACGACGAGCTCGCGCTGGGGGCGGAGGATCTGGCGGAGGGCGGTGAGATCCTCGCGGATGTCTACGATGCGTTGGGCGAGCGGTTGCTTGCTATGGGCGAGGACCGCCTCCTCGATCGCCTCGATCTCGGCGCGGAACTCGTCCATGGCGGGGCGGAAGTTCTCGACGATCAGGTCGAGGAGGGTGTGGGCGATGCGGTCGGGGCCGCGGACGAGGACGCCGGGGGTGCGCAGGATGCGTTCGCGGCAGGTCTGCACGGCCTTGTTCGGTTGGCGGTGGAAGGTGACGAGGAAATTCTTCCCGAGGATGAGGTCGAGTTCGGCGGTGGTGAACTTCTCGGTACGGGAATAGTCGACGGCGTGGGCGACGATGTAGACGTAGTTCTCGTACTCCTCGAATTTCGGGAGCGGCGAGTCCTGCAGGCAGTCCTCGATGGTGAGTGGGTGGACCGAGAAAAGCTCCTGCATGATCTGCAGGATCTCCGCCTCGGTCGGTTCGGCGAGGTCGACCCAGAGCATGACGGCCGGATCCTGCCGGAGGGCGGCGAGGGACTCGGGCGGCGGGCAGTCGGCGACGAACTTGGAGTCGCGGTAGACGACGCTCTGAATCATAGCGATTGCGGAGTGCGGAATGCGGATTGCGGATTGGACGGCTGGATCGCTGGAAATCCGGTGGGGGCAGGGGCGACCGCGCTCCGGGGTAGGTCGGCGCTTGGGGGGGGCGGGCTTGGTGGGCGAGTGTCTCATTCCGCGATCCGCGTTCCGAAGTCCGCCATCGTTCAGATCCAGCCGCGGCGGCGGCACCAGATGAACATGCCGATGGTCGCGACGATCATCACGCCCAACGAGACCCAGTAGCCGTAGGGGCTGGAGATCTCGGGCATGTGCTCGAAGTTCATGCCGTACCAGGTGCCGAAGAGGATCGGCGGCATGGTGACGGCGGTGAGGGCGGTGAGGACCTTGATGCCTTCGTTGGCCTGGCTGGCGGATTTGTTGAGGAAGAGATCGAAGGAGACGAGGAGCGCGTCGCCGAGGGTGGCGAGGGTCTCCTCCTGGCGGATGAGGCTGTCGCGCAGGTCGCGGAAATAGGGGAGCATGACGGCGCGGATGATCTTGCTGTCGCCATGGGCGAGGCGGTTGATCACGTCGCGCTGCGGGCGGACGATCTGGCGGAGGTCGGCGAGCTCGGCGCGGACCTCGAGGAGGTCGGCGGTGAGGCCCTCGGCATGTTCCTTGAGGACGCGGGCCTCGATGCGCTCGATCTTGCCGCGGAGCTCGTCGAGCACCGGGGTGTAGCGTTCGATCAGCTGGTCGATGACGTCGTGGGCGAGGCGATCGGGGCCGCGGGCGATGACGCCCGTGGCCTTGGTGCAGCGTTCGACCAACCACTCGATGGATTTCAGCGGCTTGCGGTGGAAGGTGACGAGGAACTCCTTGCCGAGGAACAGATCGAGCTCGGTGGTGGTGAACTTCTCCTTCTGCGAGAGGTCGACGGCGTGGGTGACGATGAAGAGGTAATCCTCGTAGTCCTCGACCTTGGGCAGGCTGGAGGGGGCGACACAGTCCTCGACGGCGAGGGGGTGGAACTGGAAGACGTTCTCGAGGATCAGCTTGATCTCCTCGTCGGTGGGGTTGTCGAGGTCGACCCAGAGGTGGAGTCCCTTGTCGGCGCGGACGATGCGCATGGCCTCGGCTTCGAGGTCACCGGCGACAAGCTTGCCTTCACTGAAGACGAACGAGCGGATCATGCGCGGGCGCCATCGTGCGCGCGGTGTGGCGCGAGGCAAGCCGGGTGGTGCGGCGCGGCGGGGAAAACAGTCGCGGGGTTTCCGCGGTGATGATGACCGCGGCGCGCGATGCCCAAACGGGGCGGTTCGGGCCGGACTGCCACGGTGCCGGAGCAGGACGGGCGGCTCGTGCGAGGGCCCGCGGTCCGCTTCCGATTGCGGAGGGCTCAGCCCTTGTTGAGCAGGCGGGCCTCGGCCTCGACAAGGGGGCGGATGAAGTCCTCGGGCGTCTGCGCGGCCATGAGCGCATCGCGGACGGCCGAGTCCTTGAGGACACGGCAGAGGGCGCCGACGAGCGCGAGGTAGTCGCCGGGCTGCGACTTGGGGGTGGCGACGACGAAGATGAGGCGGACTGTCTGCTGGCAGTTCTCGAAATAGACGCCGGAGGGGCAGCGGCCGATGGCGAGGACGATGGCCTGGGCGTGTTCGGTGCGGGCGTGCGGGAGGGCGATCTCGTTGCCGATGCAGGTGGGGTCGAGGCGCTCGCGGGCGAGGAGCTCGTTGTAGAAATGCGGGTAGTCGGTGATGTCGGGGTGGCCCTCGAGCAGGCGTGCGACCTCGTTGATCGCGGCGGTGCGCTTGCTCTGCTGCACTTGCAGGAGAATGCGGGAGGGATGCAACAGTTGGGCGAGGCGGACGGGCATACGCGTATTTCGGCTCGGCGGAAGGTTTCCTGGATGGACGCGGGAGCAATCTTCGCGCTCCGCAAGGCGAGGCAAGGACGGAGATCGTTTGGGCAGCGGAAAAGCGTGCTGTCGCCGCCTCAGCCGATGATCGGCCCCTGGACCTGCTGGAGGGCGCGGTAGGCGCGTGAGAGCACTTCGACGAGCGCCTCCGCCCGCAGCGGTTTGAGGAGGCGGTCGTTGCTGGCGCCGTCGAGGCCGGTGTCCGGGGTGTCGGCGCCGGGCGCGGTGGTGCAGGCCACGATCCAGGGGACGGTGGGGTGCGCGCAGTCGCGGCGGATCTGGCGGGCAAGTTCGCGGCTGTCGGAACCGGCCCGGCCGACATCGACGAAGATCAGGTCGTAGCTTTCGTGGAGGGGGCGGTTGGGCGACTCCGAGCCGCTGTCGCTGCTGGCGGCGGCGTACCCGAGCCGCTCGAGCAGGAGGGTCAGGGTTCGCCGGCTTGCGACATCACTCTCGGCAACGAAAATGCGCAGCGGCATGCGGCGGCCAAGTGTGCTGGGGAATTCGATATACCCAGGCTGGAGCGGCGCGATGGATTCGGCGGGGGCGCCGAAGGCCTGCAGGAGCATGATCTTGAGGTGTCCCGGTTTGACCGGCTTGGCGATGCGGGTGGTGCGGCCGGAGAGGGACGGGCCGCCGGCGGATCCGATCAGGAAGACCGGGAGGTTCTCGCGACCAGGCAGCGCGTGGATGGTCGCGTCGGTCGGGGTCTCCTCCGTCGAACCGGGCTGGCGATCGATGATGACAACGTCGCACGCGGTCGAGCTGCGCAGCAGCGCGAGGGCGGCCGCCGGCCGTTCGACCTCGCAGGTGGTCACGCCCCACCACCGGCACATGGCCGAGAGGATGTGCCGCAGGGTGGCGCTCTCGGAGAGGATGATGGCCCGGCGGCCGGCGAGCGCCCCCGCGGGGGGGGGGGAGGGGGGTGGGGGGGCGGCGGGCGGG
>JAEXPG010000566.1 GCA_023447015.1 Verrucomicrobiota bacterium | reverse complement strand
CGCATCTGGGTGAGCTGGAGCTCGCGGGCGGCCTCAAGCATGTCGGTGCGGAAACCGTTCTTGTCGGCCAGCGGGGACTTGGGGTCGTAGAGCGGGCCGTAGAGGGTATTGAACTTGAGCTCGGGCCGGTTGAAACCGATCGGCTCCATGAACATGCCGTAGATGCGCGGGTCGACGGCGTCGATGGTGCGGTCGAGGTCGATCTTGATCGTGGCCGTGCCGGCGAAGAGGCCAAGCGGCAGCGCGAGGAGCAGAAGCGAGGAGGCGAGCGAGCGGGTGTTCATGGCAAGGGGCGGAGACGGGCGGGGTGCGGCGGGGTTTATCGGAAGATCAAGGAGTCTTGCGCAGCAGGCGGACGTCGAAGAGCCCGCCGGCAAGGACCTTCTTCGCGACGAAGCGGACCGTGACGCGGCCGTCCGGGGCGGACTCCAGGGCGGCGGCGGGGAGCGCATACTGTTTGTCGACGAACTCGCCGATGCGCTCGGCCACGAGGTCCTGCGTCGCGACGAGAACGCCGTTGGCGAAGATGTCGAACTGCCGGCCGGAGTCGGAGCCGGAGTACGTGACCGAGAGCACCACGTTCTTTTCGCCGCGCGGGTTGAGGGTGTACTGGATCACCCGGCCGTGGCGCCAGTGGCGGCCGTTGTGGAGGCCGCTCTCCGTCTCTTCGCCCTGATAGGCGTGTTCGACCTCCGGCTGCTGCTCGCCGGGCGAGACGCGGTCGAGCGTGGCGGCCTCGCGTGCGGCCTGGGCGCGTTCGGCGGCGGCGACCTGCTCCTTGCGGGCGGCGAGTCCCTCGCGGGTCGTGAGCTCCCAGTACATCTGGTAGCGCGAATCGTGGAGCTGGAAGAACGGCACGAGCGGCACGCCCTGCGGGGGCGTGGGCTCGACGATGTCGACCAGGCGGAAGTGCAGCGGGCCCGCGGCGGGATCGGCGACGACCTTGGAGGTGATCGTGGCGGCGTCGGCCAGCAGCACCGGAGCCTGGTCGAGCGGCAGCACGGGGCCGGCGGCAACATGGGCCATGCGCGAATCGTCGGCGCGCAGGCCGGCCATATCCCAGGTGCCGGCGGGTGCGGCCAGAACGATCGGGCCGTGGAGGATCGCGTACCAGGGCGAGCCGTCCGGCAGCTGCGCGAGGGTCGTGCGCATTGGCAGGGCGAGCTCGATGCGGTCGCCGTCATGCCACTCGCGCCGCACCGGCACGTACGAACAGGGTTCGCCGGCCACCGGCATCGGTTCGCCGTTGATCCGGAGGGAGAACGCGCCGGGCGCCACCCAGCCCGGCACGCGCAGGTGCAGCGTGAAGGTCTGCGGGGCGGAGAGGCGGAGGGTCAGCCGCGAGGCCTCCTCCGCGGGGAAGCCCGTCTCCTGGCGCAGGGTGAGGCCCAGGTCGGACGCTCTCAGCTCGGAGGCGACGAAGAGGTTCACGTACAGGCCGTCCTTTGCGCGCGCATAGATGAACGCACCGTAGCGCCCCGGGTTCTCCATGCCGGTGCCGACGCAGCACCAGAAGGAGTTCTCCACCTCGGAATAGACCCGGTAGTGCGCGGGCCGAATCGGCGTGAAGTAGACGTAGCCGGGATGCTGCGGGTTGATGGAGGCGAGGAGGTGGTTGTAGAGCGCGCGTTCGTAGAAGTCCGCGTAGGCGGCGGACGGCGCGCTGGTGAACAGCTGCTCGGTCAGCCGGAGCATGTTGTAGGTGTTGCAGGTCTCCGGTCCCTCGCGGTGGTGGAGCAGGCCCTGGAAATCGCGCGGGTCGTTGAAGTGTTCGGACACGCTGTTGCCCCCGAACGCGACCGAGCGGTGCTGTGTGACCTCCTCCCAGAAGAAACGGGCGCCGCAGTCGGCCGCCTGGTCCCCGGTGAGCGCGGCGAGGCGTTCGAGGCCGATGACCTTCGGGATCTGGGTGTTGGCGTGCTTGCCGGTGAGCTCGTCGCGATGCGCCACGAGCGGGTCGAGCACGGCGTGGTGGTTGAAGCGCTCCGCGACCTGGAGGTACTTCCGGTCGCCGGTGATGGCGAAGAGGTCGGCCAGGGACTCGTTCATGCCGCCGTGCTCGATGGCGAGCATCTGCTGCATCTGGGCGTCGGTCAGGCGGGCGGTGACCGCCACGCACCAGTCGCCCAGCGCGACGAGGAGCTCGCGCGCGCGGGCGTCGCCCGCCTCAAGATGGGCGTCGCGCAGGCCGGCGAAGGTCTTGTGGAGGTTGTACCAAGGAACCCACTTCCGGCCGAGCGCGGCGACATCGCCGCCGGCCACCGCGCGCCAGAGCTCGCGGCTGCCGGGCACGCCGCCGAGATAGCCGTCGCCGAAGGCGGTCTGGCAGGCCTGCAGCTCGCCGAGCATGTAGGAGAGGCGCGTGCGCAGCTGGGCGTCGGGGGTGTCCTCGCCGGCGGCGATCATGTGGGCGAGGGCGGAGAGGTAGTGGCCGGCGGTGTGGCCGTCGAGGCCGCTGCTCTCCCAGTTGCCGTAGGGCTGGGCCTTGGCGGGCAGCCCCGCCTCGCGGCGGAACGGCGCGAGCAGGCGGTCCGGATCGAGCGCGAGCACGTTGGTGCGGTTCGCGGCCACGGCGGCGGCGATGGGGCTGCCGTCGAGCAGCCGGACGGCGGAGAGCGGGAGGGGCTGGGTCGGCGCGGTGCAGGAACTGTCGGCGCGAGGGGCCGGGAGCGCCGCTGGGGCGGCGGAGGAGAGGAAACAGGACACCCCGGCGGCGACGAGCGAGGCCGAGCGGACGAAGGGGGCGAACCGGGATCGAACGAAGGAGGGTTGCATTGGGGGGGGCGGTGAAAGACGAGGGAGCGGTCAGCGCAGGGGCGAAACCCGGTAGAGTGCGGCCCCGTGGAGCGGAAGCGTGGTGGTGACCTCGCCGCGGACGGTCCCGAGGTCGGTGCGTTTCCAGAGATCGCGGACGGTGGCTTCGCCGGTGATGCCGAGGTCGGAAAGCGCGACGCGCACGGTGGCGGTGTCGGGTCGGGCGTCGGCGGCCGCGTCGGTGAGGACGAGGAATTCGACCGAGCCGCCTTTGCCTTCGGGCCGCGTCGGCGAGAGTCGGGCCCGCGCGCGGAAGGTGTCGTAGCCCGGCGGCACGTTGAACTCGATGATCGATGGCGCGTGCGCGCCGAAGCCCGGCACGGGGTGGCCGTCGATCTGGAGAGGTTTGCCGGAGACGGCGAGGCCGGGGCGGACGTCGCCGTTGCCGCTCCTCGCGTAGTTCCATGGCTGGGTGGCGAGGTCGAGGGTGCCCGCCGGTCCGGCGAGCACGGGCTCGAGCCAGTCGGCGTGGTCCCAGAACATGTTGTCGCCGCCGTCGGTCACAACGAGGGCGAGTTTGCGGGTGCCGGCCAGCGGGACGGCGAGCTCGACGGTCTCGGTGCCGCGGAGGACGGGGCTGCGGAAGGCGGCCTTGGCGAAGTCGTAGGGGAAGGAGTTGTCCTGGGCGTTGAAGAGCGCGACGTAGCGGTCGCGGCTGCCGGGGACGTCGGCGACCCAGACGACGAGGTCGTCGCGGCGGGAGAGCTGGCGGTTGTTGGCGCTGTGCTGGTTGACCGCGAGCACCTCGGGGTTGGTGAGCAGCTGGCGGGTGAACGGATCGAGGCGCGTGAGGTCGCCACCGAAGATCAGCGGCGAGCGCGCGATGCACCAGAGCGTCATGCAGGTCGTCTGCTCGTCCGGCGTGAAGCGGGTGGGGCGGCCGAACTCGAGCAGGCCGAAGGGCAGCATGTCGGCGTCGGGCCAGGCGCCTTCGGCGCGCTGGCGGGTCCATTTGTCGAGGCGGCCGAACATCCCGTGCAGCGGCGCCCAGCGGTCCCAGAAATCGTCGGAGATGCGCCAGAGGTTGGCGTGGCGCATCACGTGGTCGCCGCGCTCGAGCGGCGTGTCGCCGGGGGAGAGGCTGAGCACGATCGGCCGGCCGGTCTTGTCGATCGCGTGGCGGATGGCCTCGATCTCGAGACGCTGCACGGCGTCGTAGGGGCGGGCGATGTCGTCCACCTTCACGAAGTCGACGCCCCAGGCGGCGTAGAGCGCGAAGAGCGAGTCGTAGTATTCCTGGGCGCCGGGCTTGCGCAGGTCGACGCCGTACATGTCGGGATTCCAGCTGCACGTGCTGGTCGTGTCGGCGATGTCGGCGGCGCGGGCGGTGGAGCCGAGGATGGCGGTGTTGTTGCGCACGGCCTGGCGCGCGATGCCGCGCATGAGGTGGATGCCGAAGCGCAGGCCCTTGGCGTGGACGTAGTCGGCGAGCGGCTTGAAGCCGGCGCCGTTCGCCGCGGAGGGGAACTTCTTCACCGCGGGCTGGAGCCGGCCGTAGGCGTCCATCTCGAGCGGCGCGCCCTCCTTGTAGTCGTGGCCGGTGGCGTTGGGCTCGTACCACTGGATGTCGACGGTGAAGAGGTCGTAGCCGGCGGGCTTGAGCGTCGCCGCCATGGCGTCGGCCTGCTCGCGCGCCTGGGCCTCGTTGAGCGTGGTGCCGAAGTAGTCCCAGCTGTTCCAGCCCATCGGCGGCGTGGGCGCGTTGCTCCAGTGGGCGGGCGCCGGGGCCGGCGACGCGGCCGTGGCGGCGGACGGTTCGGCGGTGAGCGGGACCGTGTCAGCCGAGAGGACGGAGGCCGCGAACACGAGGCTGGCGGCGAGCGCGGGGCGAAGGGATGGGGAAGGTTTCACGCGACGAAGACAGGGGAATGTCGAGGGGATCTGCCGGAGGAACGGGCGGCGCTTGGGCCGCGTGCTACTTGCAGGGCGGGACACTTACGCCGGCGGCGGTCTGCACGACGGGTTTCATGGTGCCGTCGGGGTAGTATTCGAGGTATTCGACGGCGACGCTGCGCCGGCCGAGGCCGCCCTCCTTGCCCTTCAGCACGAGATCGGCGGTGTGGTAGAACAGATATGAGCGCCCCTTGAACTCGGTGATGCCGGGATGGATGGTGTAGCTGCGTTTCGTCTGGTCGGTGAGGATGCCGCGGTAGGTCCACGGGCCGGTGATCGTGGGCGCGGTGGCGTAACAAAGTTTCTCCCACTTCCCCTGGTGCGCGAAGGCGGGGTAGGTGAGGTAGTAGAGGGCGCCGCGTTTGTGGAGCCACGGACCCTCGGTGTAGAATGGCAGGTCGATGCGGCGGATCTCTCCGTCGAGCTCGATCATGTTCGGCTTGAGCTTGGCGAAGTAGAGGTAGGGGTTGCCCCAGGCGAGGTAGGCGGTGCCGTCGTCGTCGATGAAAACCGTGGGATCGATGTCGTTCCAGGGCTTGTCGCTCGGGGTGGTGTCGTCGCGCACGAGGGCGGTGCCGCGGGCGTCCTTGAACGGCCCGAGCGGGCTGTCGCCCACGGCGACGCCGATGGACTTGCCGACGTAGGGCTCGCCGTGCTGCACGGTC
>JAEXPG010000505.1 GCA_023447015.1 Verrucomicrobiota bacterium | reverse complement strand
CCTTCCATGCGCGCCAACCGCCGCATCGTGAGCATTCGGGCGGGAGGGGCCGCCGTAGGTCGAGTCAGGGCAGCGAGAAGCGCAATCGCATGAACCGGCGCTCCGTCCCGGCGACTTCCGACGGGTCCACGACGAGTTGGACCTCGCCGGTGGGCACGGGTTGGTAGGCGACCGGTGTCCACGTGCTTAGGTCGGAGGAAACCTCGACGACATAGGCCACCTCGGCTCGCCAACGCCGGAACGAGATCTGCAGATGATCGTTGGTGGTCGTTGCCGTCGGCTGGATCGTGTCCCCGCCGGAGGTCGGATCGCCGCCAAGGGCGTATTCCGCTAGATTGGGCAGCCCGTCGGAGTCCGGATCGGCGTCGGGGCCTGCCGTTCCCGTGCCATCGGTGGGCAATCCGAACGAACCGGCCCAAAGCTGGTAGGGGGTGGGTTCGCCATACTCGTACATGCCGATGTCGGGCGCTGAGCCCAGATAGGGCAGTCCGACATCGACGCCGGCATTGATCAGCGGGCTGGTCGGTTTGAGATGAAGATCCCATTGGTCGGGGTCCTTGGAGAGATCGAGGTCGACGAAGCCCGGATCGACGAAGAGCGAGTGGGTGTCGTTGCCGGTGCGCTGGACCCAGCCGGTGGCGAAGTTCTGTCCCCAGGAGTAGGTGACTAGGTGCTCCGGGTTTTCGATCGCGTAGTAGGCATTGTGGTCCGAGACGGTCGTCGCATCGCCGCCCTCGAACGCATGCCGCAGGACGAAGTAGACATTGTTCTTCAGTGTCATCATGGACCGCACGGAACAGGCCGGCACAACCTTGTTGTTCTGCGCGGCGATCGTTGCGACGCAGATGAAGACGTTGTTGAAGAAACGGTTTTCAGAGTCGAGGTCCTGGATCCCCATCGCGTTGACGCCGTTCAGGGTGTCGCGGCTGAAGAACAGGTTGTTGGCGAACGTGACATTGTGGGAGTTCGGATTGTTGTACTGGGCCTTGCCGTTGTCCCAGAGGCGGCAACGACGGACGAGGATGTTGTCCATGTTGGCGCCGTTCGTTTGGATGCCGTGGGTCTTGTTCCGGGCGAAAAGGCAGTCCTCGATGAGGAACGCGCGGGACCCGTGGTTGAGGTACAATCCGTGTTCGATGGCGTTGTCGCAGAAACCGACCCGGCGCAGGACCACATTGTGCGAATCCATCGTGAGCATCCCTGTGATCGTGCAGTCCTCGATGAGGATATTGCGGTTGTTGTGCACTTTTGCCGGATACTCGGTGCCGGCCACCCGGGCCGTCACCGCAATGTTGCGCATCGTGAGGTGGGGGATGCGGTGGATGCCCAGCCAGAAGACCTTGGGGTTCTCGCCTTCGCCGTAGGCATTGATCTCGATCGGATGCTCGGCGGAACCGTATTTGGCCGGGGCCGGGGGAGCATTGATCGTGGGATTGGCGGGATCGAAAGCGTCCACGTTGAAACTGCTATCGTTGGCGATGAGCAGCTGCTCGCGCCCCGTCGCCCAATCGCCGCCTCGGCGAAGAAGGACCCGGTCGCCGGGAGTGAGCACTTGGCGGCGGATGCGAGACAGCGTCTGCCAGGCGCTGTTCTCTGTGGTGCCGTCGGCGGAGTCCGAGCCGTTGACGGCGTCGACGTAGAAGGTAGTCGGAGCCGGGGTGGCTTGAGCGGAGAGCGTCGTGGCGGGGCCGACGACGCAAAGGGCGACCAGAAAGGCCAGGGGAAGGGGCTTCGAGATCACGTGGGAAGGCATTGTGGGAGGGGATGGACTCGAAACTCGACAGGGATGGGAGGGTTGTGTGGGGCGGCTCCCTGTCGGTCGATTGCTCCGGGGACATTGGACCGATGTGCCGGTTGCATCCACTGCGTTATGCTGATTGGCGATTTCCGGTGTGGAACGGTTGTTCTGTGCGTCTCTACGGGGCTTTGCGCGACCGGGAATCTACGCGACCCAAGTCGAGCGCGTATGGCATGGCGAGACTCCTGCGGCTTACGGCGTTGGACCTTCCCCAACTGGTTCTGCGCGGCTGTTTCGTCATGTGAGCACCGGCAGCGTCACCCGGAAAGCGAGGAGCGATGGTTTGTCCGAATGGCGCGAGATTCGGAGTGTCCGGGGTGGTCGGGGACCCGGTCGGCGGCGCTCATCGTGCCCATCGATCGGAGCGCGGAGGCGATTTGGCGGCAGTTTCGGGTTTTTCCCTGTCCTCGACGCAAGTGGGGACGCTCCGCCGGGCGAACACGCGACGACAGCAAGGCATGGACCCCACGTGACTTGGAACGCCGCCGCCAACTCGGGTGGACGATCTCCGGGCGCCTCACTCCCGCTCCGCGGCGCCGGCTTCGTAGCGGGAGATCCAGGCCGCGGACCACGCGGCGAAGTCGCCGGCCTCGATGTGCGCGCGGGCCTGGGCCATGAGGTCGAGGTAGAAGTGGAGGTTGTGGATCGTGAGCAAAGTCCCGGCCAGCATCTCGCCGGCGACGTGGAGGTGGCGCAGGTAGGCGCGGCTGAAATGGCGGCAGCAGTAGTTGTCGAGGCCGTCGACGATCGGGCGCGGGTCCTCGCGGAAGCGTTCGTTGCGCAGGTTGATCGGGCCGTCCGGCGTGAAGACCAGGCCGTTGCGGGCGACGCGGGTGGGCATCACGCAGTCGAACATGTCGATGCCGAGCCCGATCATCTTCAGCAGCTGCGACGGCGTGCCGAGGCCCATGGCGTAGCGCGGGCGGTCGGCGGGCAGGTGCGGGGTGGTGGCGCCGACCTGGTGGAGCATCACGGGCTCGGGCTCGCCCACGCTCACGCCGCCGACGGCGTAGCCGGGAAAATCCAGTTCGCGCAGGCCGGCGGCGGCCTCGGCGCGGAGATCGGCGAAGGTGGAGCCCTGCACGATGCCGAAGAGGTGGTGGCCGGCGTCGAGCCAGCCGGTGTCGCGGGCGATCTGCAGGCATTGGCCGGCCCAACGGCGGCTGCGCGCGACGGCCGCGGCGGCCTCGTGGCGGGTGCAGGGCCAGGGCGGGCACTCGTCGATGACCATCGCGATGTCGGAGCCGAGGTTCTGCTGGATGCGCATGACCTCGCGCGGGCCGAGGAAGAGGTTGGCGCCGTCGAGGTGCGACTGGAAGGCGATGCCGTCCTCCTGCACGTCGCGCAGCTTCGCGAGCGAGAAGACCTGGAAACCGCCGCTGTCGGTGAGGATGGGGCCGTCCCAGCCCATGAACTGGTGCAGCCCGCCGAGTTTGGCGACGAGCTCGGAGCCGGGGCGGAGGTTGAGGTGGTAGGTGTTGCCGAGGATGATCTGGGCGTGGATCTCGCGCAGGTGGGCGGGCGTGATGGCCTTCACGGTCGCCTGGGTGCCGACGGGCATGAAGATCGGAGTCTCGATGGTGCCATGCCGGGTGCGGAGGCGTCCGCGGCGAGCGGCGGTGGCGGTGTCGGTCTGGAGCAGTTGAAAGTGGTCGGGCATGGGCCGTTGTCCTCGGCCGACCAGAGCGCCCGGCAAGCCGGTGATTGTCAATAACTCGCCCCGCCGGGCGCTTGACCTGTCCGCCAACGCCGCAACCCTCGCCCACCGTGCTGCTCGTCATCGACAACTACGACTCCTTCACCTTCAACCTCGTCCAGTACTTCGGTCAGCTGGGCGTGGAGCAGAAGGTCTTCCGCAACGACGAGATCACGCCGGCGCAGGCGCTGGCGCTCAACCCGGAGCGCGTGTTGCTCTCACCCGGCCCGTGCTCGCCCAAGGAGGCGGGGGTGACGCTCGACATCATCAAGGCCTTCGCCGGGGTGAAGCCGATCCTCGGCGTCTGCCTCGGACACCAGTCGATCGGCCACTATTTCGGCGGCAACGTCGTGCGCGCCGGCCGCCTGATGCACGGCAAGACCTCGCCGATCCTGCACCGCAACACCGACGTCTTCCGCGGCATGCCCAACCCCTTCAACGCGACCCGCTACCACTCGCTGATCGTGGACCGCGCGACGCTGCCGGCCTGCCTCGAGATCACGGCGGAGACGGCCGAGGGCGAGATCATGGGGCTGCGCCACCGCGAACTGCCGATCTGGGGCGTGCAGTTCCACCCCGAGTCGATCGCCACGCAGGAGGGCATGACGCTCCTGAAGAATTTCCTGACGCTGAATTGACCCTGCGGTTCCACGGTGGGCGGCCCCGCCGCCGACCGCCGCTCCCCGACCTCCGGTTCCCCCGAAAATGCGTTGCCCCAAGTGCACCTCGATCGAGGACAAGGTGATCGACTCGCGGATCAGCCGCGAGGGCACCACCATCCGCCGCCGGCGCGAGTGCCTCGAGTGCGGCCATCGCTACACGACCACCGAGATGATCGTGCGCGAGGACCTGGTCGTGCTCAAACGCGACGGCCGTCGCGAGCCCTTCGACCGCGAGAAGATCGTGCGTGCCATCCGCGCCGCCAGCCACAAGCGCCCGGTCGACCTCGAGCAGATCAACATGGCCGTCGAGGACATCGTCGACCAGCTGGAGGCGCGGTTCGGCACGGAGATCCCGAGCAGCGCCGTCGGCGAGGCCTGCATGGAGCGGCTGCGCACGATCGACAAGGTCGCCTACGTCCGCTTCGCCAGCGTGTACAAGGAGTTTCGCGACGTGAACGAATTCATGGACGAGCTCCGGGGCCTGGTGAAACCGAAGCCCACCGCCTGACCGGCCCCCCATGAGCGTGCCCCACGACCTTCCCGCGCTCCATCTGCTCAATTCCGTCTTCGCCGGCGTGACCGGCCAGGACCTCTATCTCGCCGAGCAGCTCAAGGCCGGCATCGAGCAGGCC
>JAEXPG010000467.1 GCA_023447015.1 Verrucomicrobiota bacterium | reverse complement strand
TGCACCGGGGACGTGGACGCGGTTGCCGGCGGCGTCGAACTGGGCGAACGCCGAGGCGGGAAGCGTGAAGCTGACGTCGCGCGTCTCGCCGGCAGCGAGGGTGATTTTCCGGAAGTCGACCAATGTCGCCCGCGGGGCGTCCGGCCAGGACGGCGGCGGTTCGAGGTAGCATTGCACGGTCTCGGCCACCGGTCGCGGCCCGTGGTTGGCGACCGAGGTGCGCACGGTGAGTGAGCCGCCCGCGGCGAGCGTGGGGGCGCCGACGACGAGCGCGCCGTAGGCGAGTTTGCCGTAGGTGAGACCGAAGCCGAAGGGGTAGAGCGGTTCGGCCGTGGTGAACCGGTAGGTGCGGCCACGCATCGCGTAGTCGTCGAACGCCGGAAGGTCCTCGGTGCGGCGCGGCACCGTGACGGGCAGTTTTCCGGAGGGGGTTGCATCGCCGAAGAGCACGTCGGCGACGGCCGTCCCGCCCTCGCATCCCGGATACCAGACCTGCAGGACGGCATCGGCGAGCTCGTGGACCTCGGGAATCGCGATGGCCGAGCCGCCGGTGAGCACGACGACGAGCTTGCGGGCATGCCGGCGCAGCTCGACGAGCCAGTCGCGCTGGACGGCGGGCAATTCGATGCGGTCGCGGTCGCCGCCGGTCGGCGAGGAGACGGTGTCGCCCTCCTCGCCCTCGAGCGCGGGGTCGAGGCCGACGACGGCGATGGTCAACTCCGACTCGGCGGCGCTCGGGAACGTGTAGTCCATGCCCGGCGCCCGCGGGCCGATGAGGGCGCAGCCCGTGCGGTAGACCACACGGCAGCCCTCGGCGGCGCGGCCGGTGATGCCCTCGAGGATGCTGACGAGGCGCGGCGAGACGCCGTAGTAGTTGCCCAGCAGCGCCGGCACGCTCGCGGCGGTAGGGCCGGTGACGAGCAGGCTCTCGTGGTCGGGGCGGAGTGGGAGGACGCCGTTGTTCTTGAGCAGGACGATGGATTCGACCGCGGCTTGGCGGGCGAGCGCGCGGTGGGCTGCGCAATCGATGATCGCCGGCGAGGTGGCGGACCACGGCACGCACTCCGCGGGATCGAGGAGACCGAGCTTGAGCTTCGTCGCGAGCAGCCGGCGCACGGCGACATCGATCTCGGCCTCGGTGATCAGGCCGGTGCGGACGGCGGTGGTGAGGGCGTTGAAGGTGCAGCCGCAGTTGAGGTCGCAACCGTGTTTCAGTGCGAGGGTCGCCGACTCGGCCGCGGTGGTGGTGACCTTGTGCGTCTGGTGGAAGTCGTCGATCGCGAAGCAGTCGCTCACGACGTGGCCCGCGAAACCCCAGCGGCCGCGGAGGAGGTCGACGAGGAGGCGCCGGCTGCCGCAGCAGGGTTCGCCCAAGGTGCGGTTGTAGGCGCCCATGACCGCCTCCACGCCGGCCCGTACGAGTTGTTCGAAGGCCGGGAGGTAGGTCTCGTGCAGGTCCTTCAGGGTGGGGCGGGCGTCGAACTCGTGGCGCAGGTGCTCGGGGCCGCTGTGCACGGCGAAGTGCTTCGCGCAGGCGGCCGTCTTCAGGTATTGGGGATGGTCGCCTTGGAGGCCGCGGACCATGGCGGTGCCGAGGGTGCCGGTGAGAAACGGATCCTCGCCGAAGGTCTCCTGCCCGCGGCCCCAGCGCGGGTCGCGGAAGATATTGATGTTCGGTGTCCAGAACGTGAGGCCCTGGTACTGGCCCCGGCGGCTGGCGGCGACGGCTGCGTGGTGCTTGGCGCGCGCCTCGTCGGAGATGACGGTGGCGACGCGCTCGACCAGTTCACGGTTCCAGGTGGCGCCGAGGCCGATGACCTGGGGGAACACCGTGGCGCGGCCGTTGCGGCCGACACCGTGGCAGGCCTCGCTCCACCAGTTGTAGGCGGGGATGCCGAGGCGTTCGATCGGGAGGTTCTCGTGGAGGAGCTGGTTCACCTTCTCCTCGAGCGTGAGGCGGGACAGCAGATCCTCGATGCGGCGCTGGATCGGCTGCACCGGATCCTGGTAGGGGGCGAGCGACTGGGGCATGGCGGGGCGGGGACGGGGTTGAGCAGGGGAGCGAAGTCCGCAATGAGTCCACAACCGCGCATCGCACAACCGGGAAAGCGGCGGTCGCCGGATGGCGGCTCCGCCGGCAGGAGGCTGCCGCAGCTGCGGCGGCACGCTACGGCCGAGGGAGAAGTGATTCCGTGCAGCGGTAGGTGCTACGGTGCAGACCGGACGAACGCGGCTTCCAGGGAGCGGAGGCGAGGCTCGTCGGACGAGGAGATCAGGACGAGTTCGGTCCCGACGACGAAGCCGGAGAGGCGGGCTCCGGAGTCGGCGAGGCAGCTGAAGGCACCGGCGGTGGCGGTGGTTTTCCCAAGGTCGGCATTCTGCGTGGCGGACTGGGCCGCCTTGCCCAGCTGGGCGGCGGCATCGGCTGGCGTGGCGAAATGGAAGAGCAGCAACTGGGCGCCGGGGTACGTCGCGAAGAGTCCCTCGCGGCCTTCGACGAGGTCGGCGGCGGGGCCGGCGGAAATGTTGGAGAGCGCGATCCGGCCGCGGAAATATTTCCGCTCCTGCAGCTCGGCGGCAGGCAGGCGCGCGAACCAGTCGGGCTGCGCCTCGTCGCGGGGGAGCAGGGCGGCGAGCGCGGCGGCGAGGCGGTCGACCTCGGCTTGGGTGGCGGCGTCGGCCCGGGCGCCGGTGACGCTGGCGTAGTACGGCCCGCTCCAGAAGGCGGTGTAGTAGCCGAAGCGCAGCGAGCCCTGCCCGAGGCTGCCGCGGGTGAACTTGCCGGTCTGCATGAGCGAGAACACGCCGTAGGCGGCCGGCGCGTCGTTCATCTCGTAGACCTCGACCTGGATGCTGCTGCGGGAGGCGGTCTCCAGCTGCCAGGAGGCGGCGCGTTTGAATCCATACTCATGGTACAGCTCGGCGCCGCCATCGATCAGGTCGAAGAGCTCGTCGCCGACGGCCACGCGGGCCGGCTCGGGGGCGGTCCATCCGGCGGCGGGGGTGAGCTTGGCGATGATGGCCTGGGGCTCGTCGGCGGCGGTGGCGGGGAACGCCGCGGCGAGCAGGCCGCAGAGCGCGAGGGGGCGGAGGGACACGGAAAGGGACGAAGGCATGGGGAGAAGCGGAAAGGACTGGGACGTGGCGGCGAGATGCGGACGGCGGCCGAGCGGAGATCAGAGCTGGGCGGTGCGCACGGTGATCTGCGCGAGATCGGGTTGGCCGAGACCGTGGGCCGCGGCCTTGCCGATCATGGCGATCTTCGCGGCGGTGTGGCCGAGGAGCGTGCAACCGAAGGCGTCGACCGCGACGCCGTCGGCGCCGGCGAGGATCTTGTCGGCCCGCCTGGGCTCACCGGGGCCGCCGGGGCCGTTGGTGGTGAGGAACTCGGTGCTGTCGCAGATGTTGAGGGCGGGGCGGCGCAGCGTGTTCAGGTCGGCGATGCACTGGGAGAGGTGGTCGATGTCGTCGCCCTCGTCCTTCTCGCCGCCGTTGGTGTGGAAACTCTTGTTGGTGCTGCGGTGGGCGCAGCCCATCAGGTTCTTCAGGCAGCCGGTGTAGCCGGCGCCGGCGTGGTGCTTGGTGATGGGAACGTTGATCAGCACCTCGCAGTCGAGCAGCACGCGGTTGATCCGCGCCTTCTTCAGGACGACGCCGCGCGGGAGCTCGACATCGATCCACACGCCCGCGCTCTTGTGGGCGGCGGCGATGAGTTGCGGATGCTTCTCGCCGAGCGGCGTGCGGCCCCAGTAGGCGGCGGAGGGTTCGACGATGAGGGTGATGTCGGAGGCTCCGGCGTCGGCGAGAAGCTGAAGGACGGCGAGGGAGACCTCGGGCGAGGTGAAGGTGCCGGGGTTGCGCCACCAGGGGGAGGCGTTGAGCAGCAGTCCGACCTTGGCGCCGGGCTTCACA